>CAYPZJ010000193.1:0-9285 GCA_964414635.1 uncultured Spirochaetia bacterium | reverse complement strand
TGGAATGGAATTTCACAAATTCATCTGGTAAGGTTCTTCCAATACTCTATTATTATTATCCGATTAATATTGATGAAAACCATTAGTATTCGACTAGAAATGTCTGCAAGGATTGTGATGCAATATTTATCCGAATCGTATGAGGAGATTCTATTGGATAAGATTGTTTCTGGTTATCATCTAATGTAATCGCGTAAACTTGTTTTATAGTAATCGATGAATTAAAAACGATTTGTCCCCTTTCAGCTTGATAGCTGCCATTCCAAATTCGAATAATAATTCCCTTGGGAGTGTTGGCAATGTTTACAGAATTAATTAGCAGATTAGGGTTATCTATCCAACAGAAGCTGAATTCCTTTGGTGTAGAATCGTTATCCATTCTACCTTGAGCGTAAACCGATTCTATTGGAATTCGACTAGTTTGACCAAATTGAAAACTACGGGTTAGCTGCGCTTCTCCTAAATATGGGCAAAAAATAAAACGGAAAATTTGTGTTCCGGATTGACTGACTGAAAAATTAGTCCCAAAATTGTTATTATAGAGAACAGGGTATAAATATCCATTAGAGATAGAGCTGATACGTGGAACCGTCTGTTCCTGTTGCATGGGTATACATGTATGTGCGGGAGAAATATATCCCTTTGTGAAATTGCCAATCATAATATTGGGTGTATCTAAACTACAAAACAGAACCCCTTCTGTTGGATTATATATCTCAAGCCAATTCTGAAAAGCTATATGATTCCAGCAGCTGTTTAAGAAATAATCCTGGGGTGCATTGATAACCGCTAAAGGACTTTCATAGCGAATCTGGGGGTTGCACACATGAAATGGAAATGCAAGATATACTTCCAAACAAGGTTCAGCATCTTTTAGGATACTAACATCCCAGTACAATTTGTCTATACCCGAATACAAAGTTACGCGATGATAGATCTGTGGGAATCCTTTTAGTTGGTACGAGATCGTCATTTGATTAGAAAGAAGACTTTTTTCACAAACGATCTTCGTTTTGCATCGTTGGTTGCGCCATTGTTCGTTGCCTCTTCGGATAAGCAATTCACCAAAGTTATGAGCTGCACCAGGATCAATCCAATCATGATTGCTGCGTTTATCTATCAGATGTTTTATGAAACCTGTTTGTGAATCGGTTTCAATACGAAAGAATTCATTTTCAATAGTGGAATTGGTTTTTGCATATTTTTTTCGGTGAATCACCTTTGTCTCTGCTGATCTTTGCAACTGATAGACTCGATATCCCATAGATGGAATCTCATTTGGTACAAATTCTATATTGTATAATAAACCCATTGCCTCAGAATTACTACCATACTGTTTATCACTCAATGATAACCCAATACGGTCAGATGTAAACGGTTCCGGTTCCATTATGGATGAAAGAGGAACTAGTTCAGCGGGAACAGTTTCATTCTGTGCCAAATCTTCCAAAACTAAATCTGAATGTAACCATTCATGTGGTGGTAGAATACTGTGTCTCGTTCCCCTTAGAAAACCACTAAAAAAACCAATACCCCGTGGATCGTCCGTTGCCTCAACCCACCCCATTTCAATACCAACATTATCCAATTCACGGAAGGGTATGCGTATCGGACCAGTATACCTAAATTGAGTTGGATTAAAAACAAGGATATAAATCGAATCGGTGGTTTTAGGTAACCCATCGGCAAGAATAACCAGGGATTTCATAATAATATCATGAATAAGTGCCTGGGACCGTACGGCATGAATTCCTTTTTCATAGCGTGATCCATCTGCTGCTGGTCCTGCAGGAAAATGATGCCCCCACGTATGTTCATCATACCAGAGGATATGTTCCCATATCTCATGAAGTACTCGCTCATCTTGTTTTCTATTATTAAACAAGACACGTACTATAGAATGCAAAAGGTCAGCAGTACAAGCACGTACTTGGTTGTTTCGATGAATTGCTGTCAAATTTGTTGTAGAAGAAGCACCTATAGGATAGTCCTGACCTGGTAAATCACCTTTAATACGTGTAATACCCTCCAAGTTTTCCATCGATAATACTTCATGAAAACGTTGTGTCGTACTACAAATTAGGGTGGGGTTGTCCCACATTTGATTCCATTTATAAATCATTGTACTATAGTCCGAAATGTAAGGTGAGTTATCACGTCCCATCCCTCCGAGAACAGACCAACGCATTACCGAATAGGGATAGTCCCATTCACCAATATGTTCTAAAACTGTTTGAAGTGTTGGTAGATCTGAATAATAATCTCCGCCAATCTTATTATCTGCCCAAACTAAAATCGATTTCCCACTAGGTGAAATCCACCAGAAAGCCCCCGGACCTTTGTGGTCAAATAAATGCTCTAAATTCCAACTCGATTGTATAGGAAAAGCTCCCCAGCTATAATAATCGGGAATCCCCAAATACAGATGGACTACACCTAGCTCGGCTAATGCCTCGCAATATCCCCATGTCATACCTGTAATATCGTTGTGATACGCTATGGTTGGCATGGCAATACCAGGTTTAATCCATTGTCTTGGCATCATTACAGATTGAATCAAATCCTCATGATGACATATTTCTGTCGTCATATTCCCAAAAGTCGCAGGAATTTCAATATATCCTCCGTTGACTAAATCCCAAAATTGTTTTTGTTCATCATTAGAAGCAGTTTCTAAAAATGCGAATACAGCCCAACTCTGCTCGATGGATATACGCATATGGCATGCTGATGGAAGATGAAACGTAGTCGGAATTTGGACAAGTAATTGTTTTATATGTTGAGCGTGTATCGCTTTTGCCCGGGAAGGCAAATCAATATACCCCACATCATGATGAGAAGTTTGAATTACATGAATCGTTAAAGGGGTAGGTGGTGAAAGTTGTTTTTCTACCAATGCAATAGTTTTATCGTGGAGCTCCAATCGACACGAAATTTGAAATTCAGTGTTTTGTAATGGGATATAACAAGCAAAAGCACCAGTAGAAACCATTTCCAGTTTCTCACAGGAATAATTTACTTCTACATTTTGAATTCGTATTGCAAGATGGTATTGATCCAGTGAGTATTCTCCAGAAAGTCTGAATCGAATCTGTTGATAATATGCCCCGCGCATTCGTTTAACAAAAGGAGTAGGTAGGATAGTTAACGTTGTTGAATCTCGAGTCATACATCAGTCTCCAATTTTTAGGGATTCGCATAAAAGACACGTAGTAAGATATACAAACAATAAAAGTTATGCAAGTTATGTATACCCGCATGGTTAGCTACAGGTATCATATATAAAACAGAATGTGATTTGGATATGGGGCTTCCTATAAATACTATATGAAAAACCGATTTTGCGAGAAGCGAAGCGTCGAATCAACGCCCTATTCAAAAAATAGATTGCCTCATGTTGTTCGCAATAACACGCGTGTTGTATGGATTGGGGCATACCTCAGTACCTTAAATGATCTGTCCCCTTGCTGTACCGTTGCAGACCCTTTTCCTATCATCCAATTACATTATTATTTCTTTTAATCGTGTTATTCCCATAGACATATAATGCATCCAGATATCTTTATAAAAGGGATGGATTTGTAGTTCACCAAGTCTGCTAATTTGGTATATCGCAAGTCAATGCTGCTATCATTGATTTATAATAATCAAACGATTGGACGATTGGACGAAACGACTTGACAAACTAACGAGCATCTTCTACTTTTAACTACAAGATGAAGACGGATTCTTCACCTGGAAAAACCATAGTGGGAATAAGTTTAGGAAGGTTGGACATGAGAACAATTCATACCTTAGCCGTGGTTATGGGATTTGGTTTTATACTCTTGTTTTTAGGAGTAATAAACTGTAGTGGAACAAGTACTTCTCCTTCATCCACAAAGGAATCCGAACCGTTACCAACGAATTATATTCAAGAAACCCAAGAATCTTCTGATTTTGATCGAGCACTTATTGTGGTTAATGATTTTTTAGGTTATTGGACACAAGGAAACTGGGCGGAGTTTTATAGTCTTTTTCGGTTTCCCATGTACGCAAATGGTTCAGAGATGTCCGATCGAGAACTACTCCATGATTTTTTTAAACAGAATCTTCAGGTTGATTATTTAAATACCGACTCCAGTGATTCTGTTCCTTTGTTTATGGATCGGGTGTTGGATTATGAAGGGTACCAGAATCAAGCTGAATGGATGGATACCAACCGAAAATCCTGGGTTGAAGAAGTCATGGATCCCTTTCATTTTCTCGGTATTTTAGATATTGGTGCAGCGCTAGAAATCTCTAAAATTTTTCTTATCCTTGAAAAAAAGGATACAACCTTTCAGATTATACAGCTACATACCTTTTGAGGATCAACTATGTTTAGTATTTACCCAGACCCCTATTTCCTAAATCCATTTGGGTGGGTATTCTTGGTTATATTGGGTATTCGATATTTAGTGCAATTTCGGATTTCCCAGAAAAAGGATAAAACACAGGAAGGTGAAGGCGGATGGCATGTTTTTTTTATCACAACCTTCTACCTTGTAATTCTCGGTGGTGCGGTGTATTTGCTATTCTTCCAATTTTATAGTACCGTAGATACGCTTCATGGTTTGATACTATTTATCATTGGATTTAGCATCTATGTTTTTGGTGCTCTGATTCGGGTTTTATCTTTAATTCGGCTGGGAGAATTTTATAGTGAAACTATCATCATACGGGAAGACCATAAACTTATTAAAAGTGGAATCTATTCAATTTGTCGACATCCCCTTCATACAGGCTTCCTATTGGAACTGTTTGGTATGGTAGTATTCAGCCAGTTTTTTATATGGTATATACCGTGGCTTCTCATTCCATTTGCCGGATTTGTTTGGATTATTATGATCCGAACAAAAGAAGAAGAAGAAATTTTACGAGATGTCTTTGGACCTGCATATGATCAGTATATTAAAGAAGTTCCCGGTTTGAATATTTTCTGGGGTGTGGTGAAACGCTTGCTCCATGGTGCCCCAAAAGAATAGTTGGTGTTTTCGGTTTTATTTGATATTTTTATCATGATTGGTGAGCATAGCTTGGTGGAGTGGCATCATACCACAAGAAATACTCACTTTAATACTCTTTACACGGGGTAACCGAGGGGTTCGAAGTCCCTTACCCGGTAAATTAGTTTCTACTACGTATACAAACGAAAAACGACAACATGGGAGACGATTATGAAATATGTATTGATTTCATTAGCTTTATTTGGATTACTCTGGGTTGGAGCATCTAATCTCTTTTCAGACCGCATCGAACGTATGATTATCGCCAGCGATCCGAACGCAGTGGTCGTATCTGAAACCGCAGTCATTTCCAATTTTAACGAAGAAGTGGAATGGCAGATTGAGTTTTCTCAGTTTCGTACGGTAAATATTGAAGAAGAAGATGATTTTCAAGCCAATAGAAACAATTTTTATCGTTTCTTTGATTTACTTTCGATTTTTGATGCCAGCAATGTTCCACTGGAAGTAACCTATTTTGTAGAAGCCCCAGAAGAGAAAAAGTTGCTTGGAACCCGCATACAATATGATAATCAAATCCAACCCCAATGGATTGCGGTAAAACCAACAAGCATCCGGCTAGCTGATGATGACAAAGATGAGCCTCGTTTGTTGAATCAGTATATGCGAGATGATTCCGAACGTTCCAAACAAGATCCACCCTATATACAGATGCACGGTTATCTCGCTTCCATTTCCCTCTGGGTTTGGAACACCGGACAAAAAACAGAATATGTGTTCTATGTTGAAGATCATTTTGGTGTAGTACACGAGATTCCTGCAGGTGAAAATCGATTGTATGGTTGGCAAAAGATATCAGTCGACATTCCCCCTAGTATCTCCCAATATCAATATTTTTATCCATTTATTAAACCATTAAAAGTAATTGGGTTCAAATTATACCCCAAAATGCGTCAAACTGATGATGAATACATTGCTTATTTTGGAACCCTCATCTGTAACCGCTATATCAAGCGATCTCCTGCCATCCGAGAAGGGGGCGATCGGGCTCGAAGCATTTGGCTTGAAGATGGTGAAGAGAACACAGAAACCGAAGAACCATCGGGTGGCGATACGGAATAATAGAATTACATGCAGTTCCTGTTCCGATGGAGTAGAACAAAAAGTATTTGGTATCTTACTTGTTCTATAGGAATGATCCTATCATTCTATTGCGGAAGTACAACGTCATTACCTCCAGCGGAACAGGTTTCTTCCTCTTCCCCCCAAACCTTTATAGCTACGCTTTCTATATCTAGTTCAGATGAAAGCAGCATAACCGACAAAGATAAAACTATCTATGAGAAATTTCAGCAGATTCGATATTCCCTGGAAGCGTGTAAGGATCAGGTAACTGTATTCCATACTTCAGGGAACTTAAAACTTGCCCAAACCGTTCTAACAGAATGTGTTTATTTATTAAAACAGCTTGCTTCCCTTATTCAAGATGAAACGGACAAAACCATTTTTTGGGAACTGTGGGATTGGTACGAGCGTACATACATCCTTGTTGTATTTCCATTACGGATGCAGGAGTTGGAGTCACTAACAGATGATCTGAAAAAGGCGGACGTGCCTGTTGCATCCGCTTTATTAATTCGACTAAAATTGGTGCTGGATAAGGCAGAACAGATGATTGATTGGCATGTCCCCGATCAATTTAAGGACGTACAGTCCCAATTAGTAGTATTGATCCCGAGTCTACGGAATCAATTATTTCAATTATATACCCGCACGATTGTTGAATCGTTACATACCCTTCGGGAATTAAATCCCCATGAAGATAGCCAATACTATCCTCGACTTGTGCAATTAAGAAAGCAAGTTGATGCTGCTATGCAAATACCCGTCACCTATTCGTTAGAATCCCTTAAAGATATGTTGGCAGAGATACAGGATCAGATTCATCGCTTAGACAAAGAAATGAAACACCTGTTTTATCTTAAAGAGTTATAAAAAGTACCCATGCTCCCTTTTTCTATTCTACTTAAATAATAAGCAATGGATATACTGCTCTTAATTAGATTGAATATTGAATCCCAGTTTCACATAGGTGGAAAAGAACCACAACAGAGTATCCGATGTATAGTCCGAGAGTAGATTCGATATGTGTACATTCATGTAGGTTCCAAAGCCCAGCGCAAGCATTCTATTACTAAATGAAGGTGTATTAAAACCAAGAGATGCTACAACAGACCATCCAAGTGGGTTGATTTGGTCATTGGATAGAGCAACATTCGATTGACTATTTGTCATTTGGGTTGCGTTTAATGTATAATTCATGGCAACCCCGGCACCAAGTTCCAACAAACCAATTTGGGTTTTTACTAATAGTGGAACGTGAAGGAATAACAGTCGAATTTGAGTTTCATATTCGTTATATTCCGGAGATCCAACCGGACCTTCCACCTTTATAAATCGCATACCCGATCGTAATATGGCAGGTTCGAAAGCAAAACCCAGCTGACGTATAATAAAAAATTCAGCCGAAAATGCACCCATCCATACGAACCCTGACTGTTGAAGTTCTTGATTTAAATGTACTTGTATTCCATCCCCCATTACAGATCCCACACCAATTACTAATCTTACTCCCAGTCTAAACCCGGTCATGGGATCTTTATCCTCAAACGGATTGATCGTTTCCGGCTTATTAGTTTGAATCGTTTCTGTTACTTGTGGCTCAATATGCGAAGAAGCACTTTGCCTTTCTTGTCCAATAACCGCAGATGATAAGACGGTCCAGCAAACAATGATTACACTAAGTCTACTAAATATTCTCATTAACGTTCTCCTTACTTTGCTAGAAGGGATTGTAGCCCGGTGGGTACAATGCCCCAGTACCTCTGTAAAATGCTTTTACTGTAACCAAAACGCGTTATATCTTTTGTTACAACCTTCCTCTAGTACATAACGCTTCGCACTTTGAAGGTACACTTAATCTATCTGTTGAAGATTTAGATTGAGTTAAGGAATTATAAAAATACACCGAAATTAGGCATCTACAATCAGGGAATGAATGGGGTTAGAATAGACATTATACGAAGAAAAACAGAGGTATGAAATGTGTTAGAATCGATAACCTACACCAGAAGAAAACTGGAGAAAGATGCGAGGTTTTTCTTTTTCAAATAAAATGAGAGGTGAAAACTGAAAATTTACCGCAATCTTATCAATGATATAGGTTTCAAATACAACTCCCGAGGTAAAACCATTAAGAAATGCTGCTTTATATCCAGGAGCATCGCTTGATTCCATGTTAATAAACATGATGTTTGCGCAGTAGGCGATCTGGATAGCAATATTCATGGTTGGAGTATTAGCAAGAAGCAGGTATGCTCCTAATTCAAAGGGAATGTTTAATACAGACACCGAAAGGGAATCTCCGGGTTCTAAGGGGTCATTTAGTCGGTAGCTAAAAAAACCGATTTTTGCCCCAACTTCTAAATTGGGAATCGGAAGAAATGGCAAATTGGTACGAAAGGTTAGAAATCCTAGATAACTGCCACCAGATGAATAAGGATTCATGTGACCTGTAATAAGGCTTCCTCCAAACTCCGCGCCTACGCGCATATTAAATTTGAGTGCCTTTCCATCATCGGGTTTTGTCTCACCCTCGGTTTCGGACGATTCACTTGATTCTTCCTCAACAAATGTATTACGGGGAGTTTGTGTAATATCATCTGGATCATCTACTTCTCCAAGCTCGGGTAATGGTTCTCCGGATTCATCTTCCAATTCACTAAACGCGCTATCTTCGGGCTCTTCTATTGGAGTATCCGTTGGAGAATTGGTTTCATCTTGGGCAAAAAGATGTGCCGTTGCTACTAATAGAAAAGCTAGTATAATCACAAATCCCAATAGTTTCATAAATGACTCCTTACATCGCAACGAAAAATTACGTTGTGCTTTCCTGTAAATCAGAATTACGATCTGGTTACAGAAATAATTGCGTTAATCATCAGAGTGCTGCTGCGCTAAAAGCCTTTGTTTTCTGACTCGCCTGAAACTGACTACAAACATTATTCCAGTTCCACTAATAATATAGATACAATCAGCCTACTTGTCAAATATAAAAAAAGAAAAAAAACTTTTTGTTTCCAATAACCTCACGTATTTACATAATAATAAGTACAGTATACACCCCTATCTAGCTGTCTCCTAAACCTAAGATTATCCTGTGTAAGTCAGCAAGATTGATTGGTATAAATCGGAGTAGATTCTTTTCTCAGTTTTCTATACAGCATTGTTAACGACCACT
>CAYPZJ010000192.1:0-9287 GCA_964414635.1 uncultured Spirochaetia bacterium | reverse complement strand
GGCATCCAGCCATCCAAAACCCCAGGTACGCTATTATGTGCTTGATTCAATCTTTGGAACATCGGAATCCGCCGAAAATCAGAAAGCAATGGATGCATTAATCAACGCGTTGGATTCGGATGAAACCTACTTGGCAGCACGAGCCCTAGCACGAATTAGCAGTATTTGGGAGGAACATGATCGTAAAAGTGAAATCAAACCCAAAATCATGGAAAAATTGCAATCCAGTGAACCCGGATTACGAGGACGCGCAGTAGAAGCGCTGACTTCTTACTGGTCTGTTCGAGCCGAAGATTCGGTTAAACAAGAATATATCAACGCAATTAAACCATTGTTGGACGATCCTCATCCGTATGTGAAATCCGTGGCTGCAATTGGATTGGCTGAATTGGGGTACAAACCTGCGATCCACAAGATTGTTACCATGTTGGATGATGGGGAACGCAGTTCCTTCAGTATCCCGGTAAAATTAGATGGTGAACACCTTACCAACGAAGTCTTTGATGCATCCAATTGGTCTACCGTAAACGATGCCGCATTGAATGCGATCTACCAATATAGTCAAGATACCGATGAAAAACTCAGTTATGAACCCACCGAACGAGAAGAAGGGCAATCAGCTGAAGAGTGGATTAAAATGAAAGCAGATGAATACAAGGCGTGGTACGAAAAAATGAAGGGGCAATTCCCTCAGGAATAAATTATATTCGTAAGGGGTGGATGCGGTTGCTGTAAATGAAAACCGTTTATAGAGATGCAAACGCCCCTTATTTAGCGGATTTCATCAAACCAGCGTATCCCTTTTTGTTTAAGGTGCGCAGCGAACGAGCAGAAATTTTCATCTTCACCCACCGTCCTGTTGTCTCATCATAAATTCGTTTATTCAAAATATTGGCTTTCCATTTTCGGCGGGTTTTACGATGGGAATGGCTTACATTATTCCCAAATTGGGTTGATTTTCCAGTTATTTGACATTTACGTGGCATGATCTTCCTCTTTACATTATACCATCACATGGTTATTGATTGTGTGCATTTGTGTGTTACTGGCAGCGTGTTTTATTCTATCTCTATGGTTCTCCTGCCTTACAACGTATGTTTAAGTTAATATTTTTTTTGTGGGAGGGCAAGCTAAATTCAGTACACACCAGAAAGCCGAATTAATCCATCAACCGGGCACCTTCTTGCATCATATCTTGTATAGGGAGTTCATAGGGGCATCGGCTCTCACATGTCCCACATTGCAGGCAATCCTTGTAGGTATGTTGCTGCGTAGCTAACCGTTCCAACGCCCATTCTTTTAAATCGTATAGGGTGTAGTATCGTTGCAGAAGAAGTAAAACGGGGATATTCAACCCATGGGGACAAGGCATGCAGTATTCACATCGGCGACAAAACCGGGATCCCAAGTGAGCAGCTTCTTCTTCCAATGTCTTCCATTGGTCAGATGAAATCGGTTTTTGATTCGTAAACACCGCTTTATTTGCATGAACTTGTTCAATGGTATCCATTCCGGGTATCGCAACATCCACCCCAGAGTGAAAAACAAACTGAAGATTCGCTTCCCAATTGCGAAACGCACCTCCTCCCATTGGTTTCATTGCAATAAATCCGATGCGTTGTTGTTGACATACGGGTAGTAACGTGGTCAAGCTTGTTTGTTCAATATAATTTACTGGTGCTTGAACGGTTTCCACGATTCCATCGGAAAGAATTGTCGCAATATAATCCGGTTTATGCGTGGTTAATCCAATATGCTTGATATCGCCACGCTTTCGGGCTTTAACCAGCGCATGGTATGCTCCATCGGGTGATAACACCTGCTTATAAACCTGCTCGTTGTTAATTAGGTGCATCTGATACAAATCGATCACATCGGTTTGAAGTCGTTTCAAAGATTGGTGGATGTGTGTTTCCATTTCGGATGCAGTTCGCGCCATCGATTTGGTTGCGAGGTAAATTCGATCCCGATAGGGTTTCAAGGCGATACCCATTTTTTCTTCACTATCGCTGTATGCCACTGCGGTGTCAAAAAAGACAATCCCTTGATCGACTGCCTCCTGAAGTACCCGCGTGGATTCATGCTCCGACAGTCGTTGAATAGGGATCCCTCCAAACCCCAACCGATGGGTATGGATTGTTGTTTTACCTAACGGTGCGGTATCATGCATGGTTATGCATCCTCATCTGTATAATCTTTATACTGTACACGCGGATCATCTCCCAATGAATAGATCTCCTCCATAATCGTATCAATCACGTGTTGTTTGGTATCCAACTGGTCTTCCTTTGCCTTTTCAGTGCATGCTTGAACAAATGATTTGCCGTGGTGAAGCGGACCAAAACGATAAATCACCGTATCTTTTTGGGGGTAATCAAAAATTAGACCCGGATTATTTGTGGGGGGAAGAATCGTTCCGGATAATCCACAACAAATAAAATAGTCAAAGTTTCGAATATAATTATACGCTTCTCGCAACCCCCGAAACGTGTGAGGATCCCAAGGACGAACGCGTGTACCATTGGGGTAGATTAAGAGTATTCGTCCTTCTTTTTTAAGTTGGTTGATTATTCGTTGGGCCGCGCGATTGATTGTAAACGCTTTTTTCTTTGCTTGTTCGGTCATGTTATCCTCTTTGGGGACAATAACTACCCGAGAAAACATTTCCGTAAGCGCTTTAGATTGAGGGCTGGTTTCCGTCAGCTTTTTACCCGCAACAAACACAAATCGATCAAACAGGTTTTCATAAGCAGGACCCAAGCGTTTCATCAAGGTATATAAAGCAGGAACATCAAAATTCGTAAAATGGGCGCTACAGATCAGGCACGCGTGTCCTTCATCGGAGTGTTTTTTGAGTTCATCCAAAAAAGCAATCCCTTCTATCCCTGAACCCGGAAGCACCAGATCATTTATGATTGTTTCAAAATGCGCCCGATTATCGGGTATGGCTTCCTGGAGCACATTCGCTGCCGTGGTTGTTAGATTTAATTCTGGATCGGAGTTATCAAACATTTTCTGAATGATATGCCCATACATCTCCATCAAATTCTTTTTCATGCTTTACCTTTCGTATGCCGTTGGGATATCGATTGGTTCACGTAATTGGAAATAGATTCACAAACCGGTGTTTCGTACTTAGGTTATGAATAAAGCGTGTAACTACGAAAGGGTTCCCTCCACTATATCAGAAAGAAAGAACCATTCCAATCCCGGCAATCATGCTAATTAGAAAATAGTGGAATATATCAAATGGCGTCAAGTTGAATGAAAAGCAGCCCTTTTAATATGGCTTCTTTTTTTTTATATTAGTTAACCGACCCGTGAGGTGGATTGGTGGAAATCAATCCGTAAACCCACACAATATTACCAACAGGCTTATACATAAACCTAGTTTACCTGCGGAGAATGGGGGAGGCACAATGATTAAACTAACCTATCATGGACATTCCTTTTTTGAGTTACAAGATGACAAAGGGCAATCGATTCTGATTGACCCATTTCTTGAAGGAAATCCACATACCCAAAAACAACCCACGGATTTCAAACCAAATGCTATCATCGTTACACATGCACACGGAGATCACTTTGGACAATCCGATATCATCTGCAAAAACAATCCCACCTGCCAATTTATATCCACCTTTGAATTAGTAAATTGGGTTCAAGCACACAAAGGACTTGAATATACCCATCCAATGCATATCGGTGGACGCCACTCCTTTGATTTTGGAACCGTAAAATTTACACAAGCCCTGCATGGATCCTCTGATGGAGAGGTGACCATCGGTGTGGCAACCGGTGTTATTGTTCAGATGGGTGGAGTAACGGTCTATCATGCAGGAGATACAGGATTGTTTGGGGATATGAAACTCATTGGGGATCGGGAACAAATTGATATCGCAATCCTCCCTATAGGTGATAATTTTACGATGGGGGTAGAGGACGCGCTTTATGCCACCGAACTGATTCGTCCTAAGATTGCCATTCCCATGCATTATAAAACGTTTCCAGTTATTGAAAAAGAACCCGAAGCTTTTATTACCAAGCTCCCTGACTACGTAGAAGGCGTGGTATTAGGGTTTGGTGAAACGAAAGAATTTATTTAACAGCCTACATGGAATAATGCGAGATTTCTATTTAACTATGGGGGCACCTCCAGAGATTCCTATGGGTGGATGGTATATGAAAACAGATGGTTTGCGAATTATTAATACAGCACTGAATCATACCGGTCGGTATTTCCTGCGTCGGTTGGAAATTCTGGGTATAGTGCTTGTATTTCTGGTGGTGGGACGTTTGATTGCTTCTCTTATTGGTTATCCGCTGTATGGTGTTAGTGAATTGGTTATGGAAGCATCCTGGGGTGGAATTCTAAAAGCCGTGATTTATTCGATAGTGGGAATTCTGATTGGGATCTATTTTATCCTGCTTATCTTGGATCGCCGCATCCGGCGGGTGCTCAATTATCTGTATGGTTTCACCGTTTTTGTTGTAGTCGTGTTATTTGCTGTAGCTGTGTTGATTCTAGCGATTTATCTTCCCCTTCCAATTAATCTGTTCTATTATAAAACAATCCATATCGATTCTGTTTTTCGGATTGTAGTAAGTGTCATTTTGGTAGGGGCATTGGGATTCTCAATTGGCTGGCGGATTCGACAGCGTGTGATTCAGGGCAAGACCAAACCATTTCAAATTATTGCTGCGCTGTTCCCAATTTGGCTGCGGATTCCACTTTACATACTTGCAATTATGATTGGATTCCCCCTGCTTGTCCTTGCTTGGTGGAATATGCCTTGGCTGGCTATTCCCCTTACGCTTATTGGTATACTAGTTGTTCTTATTTTATTTAACTGGAAGAATTGGGCTGCTTCTCATACGAAATGATTGTTTGTTGTGTTCGAATTTATTTTTTGAAGAAGGTTAGCCACCCATGAGTACCCATCGTTCACAAAAATCCGTTCGCCGCCGGTTGTATGAAGAAAATCGTCGGAAACAACCAACCAAAGCGGAATCCTCTTCTGAATCCGACACAAAATCCCGTAATACAACAGAACGAAAAGCATCATCCGCCCATCCTTTTTTTCAATATTCACGGATGGTTGTTCCTACACTGATTGTATTACTTGCGCTCCTCCTCTACCTTCCGTTAAGGGATCATGAACTGGTTCTAGATGATCAGATCAATATCGTACAAAACCCATTTATTACCGCTATCGGAGATGAAGTTACGCTTGGTGATCAGTTTCAACAGTTGGATCCCAAGGGGTACTATACCGATAAACAACGGTATCCATCCTATCGTCCCTTAGTCATGGCAACCTGGTTAATCGATTATGCCCTTGGGAATGGAGATGCATGGATGTTTCATTTAACAAGCATCCTGCTCCATATACTCGTCAGTTTAGCCGTGTTTTTTTTCTTATTACGAATTCTACCAAATAGCTGGGTTCCCGCCATCGCTGCTGTTTTGTACACGGTGCATCCGTTGGCGGTTGAAACCCTCACCGTAGCATCGTTTCGAGGGGATCAGCTCGCTTTTCTCTTTATTTTACTTGCCTTGATTTTTTATGTAAACCACCGAGAACGAGTATCTTCCTTCCGTCTACCGTCTTTAATCGCGAGTTTGGTGTGTTTTCTACTCGCTTTGTTCTCGAAGGAAACAGCCTTCGTCTTTCTGCCGCTCTTACTCTTATTAGATCTGGCGGTTCCGTACCCCGTTTCGTATAAAGCCGATGGGGGAGATGCATTTGGTTTTCTTGCGATGTTGAAACGAAGCAGAACCGCATATTTAGCATTCGTCGTCGTTACCTTGTTTTTTATTTTTGTACGATTCGTTTGGCTGGTACCGGATCCCCCCGATAATCTAATGGTATCTTACCCCATGGAACAACAACCTGCCGGGTTAGTATTTTTTACTCAAATTTTAATAACATTAAACTATCTGGGATGGATGGTATTCCCTGTGGTACAAAGTTCTGACCACTACATTCCCTGGTCTACGCAAGCATCTGCCGGACTGATTATCTTAGGAATACTTGTATTGCTTACACTCCTAACAGTAGCGATTCTTGCCTATCGAAAACAAAAACGTCTTTTCTTTTTTGGGATTTTATGGGTATTTATCACCCTCATTCCAGTAAGTAATATCGTTCCTATCCCCGGACAAGCGATAGCAGAACGATATCTCTACATGCCTCTGCTGGGATTCACGCTTGTTGTTGCCGCTTTACTGGTTTGGATTTTTCGATTGAAAACAACCAAGCCGTGGTCGTATCAGGCGGTGGTATTACTTTTTCCGATTCTATTAACCGTAGTGTATGGGATGAAAAGTATGGAACATGTTTCCCATTGGGAAACGGATCAAACGCTTGCGTTTTATGAAGTGACACTTGTATCGTCCCCTGTTGGAGAGCATGTTACAAATATTATTGAAAAATATACGGATCAGAAACCAACGCCGGCAACGGTATCCAATGCTCAAGATGGGAAAAAATTGCTGGATTTTGGAATCATGCTGCTAGCCGATCCCCGTTCATCGGAGATTCGGTTGGATGATTCGCAACATATCCTCCAGGCGTCTCGTAATTTAGATCCCCAAAATCCTCGGGTGTACTATCAATTAGGGAAAGTTCATTACTTGCGTGGTAATATGGCAGCAGCAAAAGCAGTATTAGAACATGGATTGAAACTTCGGCCAAATTATGAAGCAGCGCAGGTGTTATTACGGGAGGTGTTACGGAAACTTAATGGATAAAGGGGATCCAACGATTTCGTTTAGGTTTAATCAATTAGTTGTTTCCCCGGTACAGGGAAAGTACTACAGAATTCTGCGACTTCTTTTGCCAAGTGTGTTAATTTCTGTTCATCTTCTGGATGTTTGATTGCTTGATCCATCCATTCGGCAATGTGTTTCATTTCTGCTTCTTTCATTCCCCGTGTCGTTACTGCGGGTGTTCCTAATCGAATTCCACTGGGATCAAATGGTTTCCGTTGGTCAAAGGGAACGGAATTGTAATTCAGTACTACTCCTGCTTTATCCATGGCTTGGGCTGCAATCTTCCCAGGAATATCCTTATTTGTTAAATCGATAAGCAACAGATGATTGTCCGTTCCTCCAGTAACGAGGTTGTATCCTTTGCTGACTAAGTGTTCTGCCAATGCAGCGGCATTGAGGCGGATTTGTTTTGCGTAGGTTTTAAATTCGGGTTGTGCTGCTTCGTGGAGTGCGGTAGCAATTGCAGCGGTTGTATGATTATGAGGTCCTCCCTGTAATCCAGGGAATACAGCGCGATCGATTTCCTTTCTGACTTCCTCGGTACACAAAATCATACCACCCCGAGGTCCTCGGAGTGTTTTATGGGTAGTTGTGGTCACCACGTCTGCGTACGGTACTGGACTCATGTGCTCCCCACCTGCAACCAGCCCTGCGATATGAGCAATATCAGCTACCAACCGAGCCCCCACTTCATCTGTAATGGATTTAAATGCTTTAAAATCAATTTCTCGAGGATATGCGGTGGCTCCCGTAATAATAACTTTTGGTTTGTGGGTTTTCGCCAGTTCACGGATGGTATCAAAATCCAATCTACCGTCTTCCCTCCGGGTTTCGTACTGAACGGATTTGTACAATTTTCCAGTGGCGCTCACTTTCCACCCATGGGTTAGATGTCCCCCAAATGGCAGGCTCAACCCCATAATCGTATCGCCAGGCTCACAAAACGCTGTCAATACCGCTAAATTTGCAGGGGATCCCGAATAAGGTTGAACATTCGCATGATCTGCGTTGAAAAGAGATTTCGCACGATCAATCGCAAGTAATTCAATGGCATCGATATATTGTTGTCCCTCGTAATAGCGTTTCGTGGCATAACCCTCTGAATATTTATTGGTTAATACGCTACCGGTGGCTTCCAAAACGGATTGAGAAACATAATTTTCTGAAGGAATTAGTCTAATTTTGTCCCGCTGCCGTTTTTCTTCGGCAACCATTAATTCGTATAATTGGGGATCGTTCTTTTGTAATACACTCATAGCGTCTCCTCATGTATGATTTAACTAATTGGGGCAGGAAGCACTTGCTCACACACGCGTGTCCATAAACCGCCCTAGGTGGCTGGGGTTAAATTTTTTTTCTACCTCAAAACGTAGAATTTTTTTAGCAAATTGGGTTTGCTGCTGAACCATAGAAACTAATTGCTCTTGTGCCTGCTCCAACCGTTGGTTCATCTTAGTATAGACATTGGGAGCAGCGGAGATAGGTGTGATAGATTGCATTAGATTGTTCGAACCTCCTTCATCGTCGTATGTTCTTCGTAGGAAAGCAAGCGGTTTATATCTAGAATGATGATTAACTTATTATCCTCATCCTTACCAACTCCCGTTATATATTCCCGTCCTATTCCAGTAACAACGGGAGGAGGTGGGAGTATTTTACTCTCAGGAAGGGTGATTTTTTTATGAATGGAATCAATCATTATTCCCAAAAATGTATCCTGAAGACGTACAATAATAATATTCCGTGTGTTTTTATTGCCTCCAATCAAATTAAACCGTTTTTTCAAATTGATGATAGGTATAACATTCCCTCGTAGGTTATACACCCCTTCTACAAAATCCAATGAATTGGGAATGGGCGTAAGGCGCTCCCATTTGATGACTTCAAAGGTTTGCATTATATCAATCCCATATTTCTCATTGGCAAGATAAAAGGTTACGATTTCCATAATATTTTCAGCACTCGTTTTCTTTTTATCTTGATCCTCCGTGGTATGTTCCAGGGTACTTGTTGTTCCCTGTTTGGTTTCTTTTTTAGGATCGGAAGCTTCTTGGTTTGTCATAGGGCGTCTCCTTCAGGTCTGTTCCTATAACAGAATAGAGTCCATAATACAATCATATTGGAGTATGGATGGATGCCGTATTTACACGACGCATACCGTACATGCCATCATATGGAGTATAACAAAATTTCCCAGGATCAACAACGGAATGTTAATCCCGCAGATGAATCTCAAAGTAATGTGAAAATAAGTAAGACACCTCTTAGGAAAAAAGCATCGTTGCGAAAAGCGAAGCAACGAAGCAATCTTTAAAAAAAGGGATTGATTCACTTCGTTCGCAAAAACCTTGTTTTTGATTCATCACTATGTGATTCACCCGAATCCCGCTGTAACAAATTCTGTGCGTATCAAGCCGGTTTCTTATTACTAATACCATGTTGTATTTATATTTGAAATAGATAATTTATTCTGAGTAGGGGTAATTCATGAATTACCCCTACATACTATACC
>CAYPZJ010000191.1:0-9294 GCA_964414635.1 uncultured Spirochaetia bacterium | reverse complement strand
ACCAGGTACACGTGATTCAAACGTGGTTTTGCCTTGTCTCGAAGTAGAATCTTCATCGGGGATTTCTAAAGTGATGCCTTCATCCGAGTCAGAAAAGGTTTCGCCTTGAATATCATCATCCAAATCGATATCGGAAACCTGGTTCACCGTCTCTCCTACATCCAACTCATCTTCATCTTCGAGTTCCCAATCCTCATCCGTAAAAGTCTCCGCATACCGCTTTCGTTTTAACCGTTTATGATGCTTTTCAATGGATCCAATATTTTTATCCACCATCGTCCGCAGTTTTTCGGGAATGTTGGATTGTGCGGATAGCCGATTGTATAAAATCAGTGCTGTATCAAAGTCATCTTTTATAAGTGATGCTTCGGCTACTTTAAGAAGCGCCAACTGGGATCCTCTTAGACGAAATCCTTGTTTAGAAAGGTCTTTGTGGGAATACTTGATTATTTTGTTACCAACCGTTGTTCGTGCCATAAATCACTTACCTACCTAGTTATGCGACCGCTTGACGATTCTCCTTATCCACTAGTATCGACCTGAAGGGTAAAAAAAAGGTGAAATTTCCTGGAATCTATACAGAGAAAATATGATCCCTCACTTATTAGTATAATCGGATCACCCTGGAATTCCTAATAAAAAACTTGCGTGCACGTCATTATACCAAGAAATATCAATCAGTCTTCTATGAATCGAGGAGTTTGTTTGTTACTATGGAGCATATCTTTCAACCCTTCTTGTAATATTTGGGGAGTTACGCCGTTTTGTAAGGATGAAAATGGTTCGTCCGGTGGATGGGATTGCCTCTTTTCACAACAGCTGAAGCATGGTTCGGATTGTTTTGTTTTAACCGGTTGCTCCGGCAAGCCGAGTACATGTTGATCTTCCAGATTATCAAATGCGATATCAAAATCGGCTAATTCAAACTGATTCGATGCCTGGTAATCCCCTTGGTATAAATCAACATAGGTCTCATAAGATTCCGAACGAATACGCTTTTTCAGGGTCTCGATTACAGGATCCGGTGGAGGGGATATTCGTCGGGTTCTGGTAACCGTATGGCTAATTGTAGGACCTTCAACCTGCTCTTCATCACGTTCAGGGAGGAGATCTTCCTCATCCGCTGGTTCGGGTTTGGTTGGAGGAGCAAGTGGGGTTCGAATCCAATACTGGATGCCTTGCTTCAACGCGTTCCAATGAGCATAAGAAGGGGCAAAATATTTAGGAATTACAAAGATGGTGAAGAGGATTACAAGAAGACAAAAGGAACTCAGTACGGCTGTGAGTATGATTTTTGTGTGAGTATTCACCGCATTTATTCGTATTTAATCTCTTTTTTGACGGGATCTTCTTTAAAAACGCCTCCCAGATGTTTTTTAATGATCCGATATGGCTTTAAGTTTTTAATCCGTATGATTACCCCACCATGGGCTTCGGTTTCAATTTTAACATAAGGTGGTTTTTCAAACTGAAGCATGGATTTCAATTCTTCCCGACGAATTTTCAGCTGTTTAATCTCTTCATTCTTTTCTTTGATATCTTTTAGTAGAGTCAAACACTTAATCTGTTTTTGTTTCGGTAAGGTGGGGAGAATCTTTTTAGCTTTTGCAAAGATGTCATCCCCGAACATCATGGTGATTTCATTCATGGTGTCTTTCAGTTTTTGGGGTAAGACATTGAGTTGTTCATCAATCTCATCCATCATCGCATCAATTTCGGGATCCTTTCCAACTGTAATGCTCGTTTTCGCTTCCGCACGGGATCCTGCCACACCACATTCGATGGCTTGACGAGCGGTGACATCGGAACCAACGCAGTGAGCTTTAACTGAAATTCGTTCCCGGGCAAATGCTTTACTATTAATAATGGATTCATTAATAATAATCTCTTTCTTTGCCCATAAATTTGCATTCTGAACAAAGGTGGCTTCAATATTCCCATCTTTTGAGGTGATATTGCAATTTTCTTTACCACTAACCCCATTTTTAATGAAAATGGTTCCCCGCTCAGAAATCACGGTAGCATCTTCCACATTGCCATTAATAACAATATCACCCGTGGCATCAACTTTGAACCCGGAATTCACATTCCCATTTATTTCCACATCGCCATCAAAATGGATATTCCCTGTATTTAAAGAAATATTTTCATTGACGATCAACCGGTCTCGAACATTAATAAAGGTGATATCTTTCCCTTCCTGTAAATCCAGCACTCCGTCATGTGCAGCAACAAACAGGTTTTCGTTATATTCATGTTGCTCTAATCCATCTCCTAATTTGAAATGTGATTTCCCTTCCAGTTCTGCTTTGGTCTTCCCCCCAAAAATATCCACTCCCTCTTCCGGCTCTTTTGCAGGAATTCGCTCAGCAATCAATTCACCTTTTTTTACATAACAATACGATTGTCGTTCATAGTAATCGATCCGTCCATCTTCCAATTCCTTCCCCACCGTTTTTTCGATACTCTTACGTAATTCAATAAGTTCAGGATGTCCTTTAACCGGCTCGGTTCCCTCCGCAACTTTAATTTTGGTACCGATGGGTTTCGTATCATTTTTAATTGCATCCAGCTGGGTTTGGATTTCACTATCATCCAGCGGAAACATGATTTTTGCTTTATTAATGATCTTTTTTATTTCATTTAAGGATGGAAGCTTATCGTCCATATTTTTATATATGGGAATTTCCGCTACCATACTATCTTCCGAAATATCTAATAACGGAACAACTTCGATACACCGCCCCTCAATAATTTTCGCGAAACCATATCCACGGGATACAAATGCTTTTGATTCAGCGCGATAATCCACATTTTCTGCAGGATTTTTCGTGTAATCCGTCGCCATTTCTTCAATCCGAGGATTGCTTTGCGATCGGAACATTTCATCGCCCTCTTCTAATACACGGGCGAGTACATCACCTTCACAAACAATGTTATCGCGGGATGCAAGAACAATCCGCTCATCCCCATCTACCACTTGGCGAATAAACGGTTCTTTTACAAACGGGTTGAACTGGAAGAGGATTTTTTTGTTGATTTCTTGATTTGCCATAAGCAACGTACCTACGAACTGTTTTTTATAATGTCGGCAAGATTAACGGACAAAATAACTTTTTCTACCCACTGATTAAATAATAGTATATTCCAGCCAGAAAAACAATATCCCATCTCATTTTTTGCCGAAACATCGTATTTGGAAACACCAGTGTTCCAGCCCAATAACAAAATATCCAAATTGTAAGAATCATCAAATTCATATAGAGAAAAATACAGGAATTCCTTAGGAATAGATTTGTCTAACCAGCGTGTTGCTCTAATTGAAACCCATGTACGAGTTTCTGAAAATTCATGATCCGTATGCTGTCTAAGTATCCAAACCTTGGAATTCGCTTTTACCGATACACTCACCAAAGTTAGGCACTCGCTCCGTATGTTGCATATTTTGATCTTATAAGTATTGCTCTAATGGAGGAATGTGTGGGTTGGCATCCTGTACGATTTCCCAAAACCGTTTCAGATACGAAAATTCCTTTGATTGACGATTGGGTGCTTCTAAATAATATTGAATTGCCATGGTCTTCGCGTGGAAATGTCGAAAAAAGCTAATTTTTCCCTTTTTATTGACAACCACTTTGCCGTCCAATTCAAAATAATCCTTTTGCGGATTATAGGTCCCGCCCTCAAACATGAATTCCACTGTATGGGGGGCAATCGCAATGGCTTTGTCAAAGCGAGTACTGCAAGAAGTCCCCTGATACACATGATAAACTGGATCAAGCACTTCGGTATGATTTAACGTGGCGAAGTGTTTCCGTCGTGTTTGTTCCACCTCAGGATTTTGATGGGTAACCAAGGCTTCCAATATAGCTCCCCGATTCGCCAGATGTGGTGCTTTCGTTAGAATGGATTGTACCTGCGTTTGATCAAAAAAACGAAAGGTGTGAATCTGTTCGATTACCAGATATCCAATAAAATATACTTGTGTAGAATGAAACTTGCTTTGGGTGAGTTTAGACAAACTTGAATAAAATAGAATCATATCACCAGGTTGGGCTTCATTATTCAAAATAAACGCACGGATGGAACTCTTATCTACTGAATAACTCAAACCATCTTGATACAAATACGGATTCATCCGAGGAGGTAAATACTGTTTATCGTTCGATAGAAACGAAACATGCTCTATGATCGGGGTGGTGGGATCATAATATGATGTTAATTTATTGTAACTGGGATACGCTAGTTTCGTTCCATTAGAATCTCGAAAAAATTTTCCTGCATAGATCATCTCCCAATCCTCAACGGGAGACGGAACATACTCAAATGTGTCATCCTGCATAATAAATCCCTTCAACTCAGTGCGAGCATTAGGACTAACGTTAATCACATATACTTTCATAGATGCATCCTTGAAATCATTATTTGCAGCTACTTTCGCTAATGGGGTAAAAAAGCTCGTATCCGGCACTCATAAACCCGATCACCCATGTATACGAATAGTACTGCATTACGGAATGGTTCACTGTATTCAAAAATGGTATTATTAAACTGAACCGCAAATATCCTGCTCTTACTATTGAAACCGTACTAATGAGGTAATGAGCGACTCCTAACACGCATTTAACCTGACTATTAATACCTTTCCATCATAAAACAAATCAAATTTGATCGGTATCATAGAGTCATTGTGCTATGAATACCCGCTCCAAATGAGCCAATCATTGGTGAAAAATACATCGGATACAATGGAGTCTTTATCTCATCATTCCAACATATAATTTAGCTCAACCCGTTTGCAGCTAGCCGGATCATCGTGCTCCAGTAACCTCGCTTAAGTTCAATACTATAAGGCTTGCTTCATCGTAGTGCTCTGATACGTGTATGAAACGCAGTCACCCATGTTGGCTCCAAAGGAAAATGCAACACCGGTGCTTTCTGTTAATTTGAACATAATTTGGAAATGCAACGATGTTACAAAACTAACTCCCCATAACGTATTCCACCATAGTACGTTACGAGGGTCTGCAATACACGATACATCGTCGTGTAATCATCGTAACAGCCGCTTGACTGAACCATCCACTCCTTCTCCATTTTCTCTCTTTCGATTGCTTCCATGACAAATGCATAGAAATTAAAAGACCCTTCATTTACTGTCTGTTTCGCAGATCGGTATACTATAAGTTGGATGGTTTCCCGATGGCGTATCCAAAACCCCTTTTGCGACGGTGTTGGGTCGATTCATATTGTGAGCGATAAGAGGAGCCGTAAATCTCTTATCTAGCGCCGTGCCATTCATCACTACCTGGTTTTGGTTATCAATCCCAATGCCGACGAGCAATCTTCATTGCATAGTTCGTGTCATCGTTATAACACTTATCCAGGTAGCTTATAAAAATCGTATCGGAAATGGAATCATATCCAATGGAACTAAATCGTCCGTTGGAGCATGATTCGGTATCTATTTGTTCCTGGAGCAAATTTAAATCAGGTGCTAAAGCTGCGAATTGGAGACTCCGAGGCGGTGTTGAAAAATAATAGGAAAAAAGCGCAGTTCCATCCGCGAGATAGATTAAATCAGGATACCATCCTGCACGGTTCTCCGGCGGATCATCAATAGCAATTGGGTTACTCCAATTGGTTCCGTAATCATCCGAATAGACATAATACAAGGCTCGATCCTCAATATTATAATATGCCAACCCCATTCGAGTAGTTCCAGAACCAAGCGCAACGCTATCAAGGGAAACAAAATCATCTACCCGATGCGGGAGAGTAACGGGAGCAGCCTGCCAGCTTACCCCTTGATCGGATGACAACGCTACATGAATTTGCATATCGGTTACATTCAAATACGCACAGGCTAACTGTGTATCATCAATACGTTTTAATTCGATGGATACCCCCATATCTTTATCAGATAGCAACTCAATGGTTACAGGATTCTCCAGTACTGGTTGCATTGTTGCCAGATCGATTCGGGTGAATGTAGGATAAAAGGGTGGATAGAAATTCAATGCTTCCTCATCCGGTGTGTCAGACGGATCCCCCGTTATGTCATCCGTACTAAATAATTCATCCACATTGGTCAAATCCCGAAACGATTCTGAAATATAACTTGCATAAGCAATTAGCGCTTCACCTTTATCATCCAGTTCCAATGATCCATACAATCCCCCTCCAACATCCACGGTAGCAAACATTCCTGATTGTCCATTATATAAAACCAAACTATTCCCAAATAAAAAAGAACTCATAATTTCCTGAAATTTTTCTTGCTGTTCTTGAGGATCGGTGATATTCAACAACGCACGTAAATCCGTTTTATACGTATAATCATAATTATGAAATACAACAATAGGCTGATTCCCACTGAGTTCTAAACTGGTAAACGTACCATAGGTGCTTAATGCCTCCTCCTCAAAAAAAGCCTGATAGGGCATCACAGCATCTAATCCAAGCATCGTGTAAAGAACATACGCTCCCAAGGGCGTCCCTGCTAATTCTTGAGTCGTCGATCCATCGTATAAAAATAAGGATTCCGTTCCTTCCGAGTGATAAACTACTACAGGATTGGAAGCACTGTTTACTTTGAGTGATGTGAATAATCCCGTTTTATCCGCTGTATCAACCGGGGTAATTTCCCATGCATCACTATCGGTACGGGGTTCAAACTGAGATTCCGGCAAACAGGTACCAAACATACTCATAAGAAGTATAACGATTAATATAGTTCGTAATGGTGATAAATGATTCATACACGTTTGATGCAATTCGAACCGCACTGGCTTCCTAAGGTGTCACATAACCATGCCACCTATATCTTAAGATAACAAATAAATTCAATACTGCCAAATTTTGTGCGTAGGAGGCAACGTAACAGATTTCACAGGAACGTCAATAATAGTTGTTAATTACATCCCGTGTAATATCCATCCATTCCCACAGTCGTTGCGGCTTATAATTCACAGTACTAATATCTTTCAAAATTATTTCTACCGAGCACTTCCGAGTATGTTCTAATAGATATGTTATTTCTTTTCGGATAGCATCCGGTTCCCACGTTGATGCTGCCACCGTAGCCGGATTGGGTTTACGTGAAAATACCCATTTCCTACCGATAGAAGCGGCGGCTTCAATATTAACCCAAGGACTCATGGACACTTTTCGTAGATTGGGTATGGTTTCCAGCATTCCTATTTTTCGATGAAGCGGTTCACAACATCCATAATACGTTAATCCAAATCGATCCAACCATTTTCGCTCATAATCCAGTGCGAATTCTTGGTGCATGGCTTCGGACACATCCGAAAAAATTTGAGCAGTGGAACTACCCCAGGTGTCGATGGCACGAATATACTCTGGATTATAATCGGGTTGAGGAAGATCTTGGGTATAACTATATCCTCCGCTACCTATCCGTGTATTACAGGCGTTAAGAGCAAGCAGATTTAATGCTTCCAGCTGATCCAGATAAACTAAATGAGCATCGACTAAACATCCTATCGCTTTATGTATTAGATCCGGTTTCATCATCATATCCATCAAGGCTTGCTGTACCCCATACCAGGACACAAGGATATCCCAGGGAGCAGTCCAAATAAAGATGATCCCCCGTTTTTGAACCTGCAAGACATCATGGAATATTTCCTGAAGTGTTTCATAACGCTTCTCGGTAGCATCGGCGTTATATGTTAGGATGGGATCGGTTATCTTTTCCACATCCGCTTCGGATTGAATTTGCGCTTGATATCCGTGGGATACAATAGGGTTATTGCAATCGGATTGCCGGGTTTGTTCCTCAATGGCTAATCCAAATCCAGTGTTCTCAACCAACAACGGGCTGTAAACCACATCCTCTACCACCATATCCCACCGCATGTGGTTCCACTGATATAAAATACGACGTAGATGGGTTTCGAGTTCCTGTGCAAGGGGATCGGTAGTTTGAATCGTTAATTCATCATCTACATTCATTTCATGCCACGGGACCTCTTCCAGCATAACCATTGGACGACTAGCTTGCAAATCGTTTATGGCTTTCCAACCCGCAATGGTTTCCTGTTGAATAGGAAGGTGAGCAATTTCTGCAACCTGCTTTCCTAATTCCCGTAAAATGGATTGATCATGATTTGAGATGGACATAATCTAGTTCCTTTCGTTGGATCTCCAATTCTGGTTATTCGAGTAATATAGTGAAACCCGGTACAATGGACAATTTTAATATGGACGCGCGTGCGATTTTTTTTTGGTTTATTATTCTTGAACTTGGGTGGGTTATTGCGCAAAAATATGTGGGAGCCTACATTAAGTGACAACCCACCCGTACAATTTTTGGGATGAATTCGTAAGGACAAGTTGTCTACTTATCCTATGTTTTGCATTAAAATTGAATCTCAAAAATCACTTTGTAGGTGCCAGGCATGCCTGGCACCTACATTCAAAATCAACGATAGATACGACTTGGTATTATATATGCTTATGTTTGATTGAGTTTATAACTATTAGGAAAAACAATAATATCGAAACAAAATTCGTACGCTATGAACGCTATATTTGAAAGTCTCCATTTTATCATGGGGATCTACGGCGGGAAACGCTACAGACACCCCAAAAAATGTCAAACCACTTACAGGTGAGTATATACAACGTGTAAAAACGTATGATGCGAGGAAATAGGCAAGAACCCAGCCGAACAAATCTCTGTTCTCAGATACGTGATTACTCCATCGGGAAGGATGCGTCAGTTTAGGCGTTCTCCATAAGGATGGTATCAAATGCTTGATCGGTCCTATTCAGATGAAACCCATGCTGGGAGAAATGCTGAAATGCTTCGTCCGCCAATGCAGGAAAATCAATATCCCCAGTTTTGGGAATGGAACTCGTGGTATCTGTAAGGATATGTATTTTAGTTGCCAATGTCGGATCGGTTTGTTGGATCTTTTGTAATAAATCATTCAGCGTCTCTTTGACACAGTGACTTTTCGCCTGTCCTGCCACAAATATGTGATCTTGCTTCATAAGTTGATTGAATAAGAGGTCATTAAATGTTCCGAGGGTTTCATCCCCGATGGTCTTTACTTCAGGCGAAAACACGGAGTAATATTCCGTAAATTGGGGTTGTCCTTTCGCAATAAACGTAGGCTGAATTCCCCGGGCTACCGCGTAATATAACGCTGCCTCTGATAAAGCCGGTTCCAATGCATGATCGATCCCACCGAACAACGCATGATAGGGCCAAATGATAAGCTGATATTTTTGCTGGTTTTCCAGGTTTTCAAGATACGCCCG
>CAYPZJ010000190.1:0-9362 GCA_964414635.1 uncultured Spirochaetia bacterium | reverse complement strand
GGGGGACGCTTGCGAATGAATTCGCGGCGCTTTTATTATAGAGGGGTGCCTGTTCAGAAAAAAACGGCAACGGACTTTAGTCCTAAGCCGTTACCCACTCTTGTAGCCCCGAATTCATTCGGGGAACGGATGAAACCTTTCAGACTGACTCCTAGGAAACTACTCCCCACCGATTCCCTCCATATACACCCCCGCAAGCTACAAAAATCCATCCCCCCCTGACCAGAAATCTTCCGGTCGCTTAAATATATAGAAATTCCTGAATATGCAGGTTGGTATGTATCTGTTATGCTTTTTCACGACCCAAGTCCAAAGGATAGAGAGGAATTGGAAGTTCTATTCCATGAGATGGAGCAACGGTATCGCCCTGATTTGATAAGGGCAGTAATGAGTGATGAAAAATATTTGGACTGGGCGAAAAAGGTATGGGAAAACATCCGTGTGGCATATGGGATTTTAAAGAGCGTTTTTGCATAATCTGATTAATAAGACCTGTGCTTGACTTTATCTTACAGGTTATTACATTATCCATGTTACGATAATACCTTCTTTGGTATCCGAAAGGGGCAGATTTTAAGGTAGGTCGATTTAGATATGTTAGACGTCAAGGAAAATGATATTCAAGCAAAATTAAGCCAATATGAAGCAGGTTTATTCTACGCAGACTCAACCAAGAAATTATATCGGAATATTGCCAGAAGACTTTTAGATAATCCAAAATCCGTGATTGATAATCTCAAGTCCAAGTCAAGATGGCTGCAAGTCCGAACAGTGGTAAACCGACTAAACGAGCTTGGGTTAACAAATATAAATTTACCACCTTGGCAGAAACGAGAACCAGCACGCGCCGAACATATACGAAAACGTATCGTTGATGAAAAATTATTTGAGGTAATTCTTGATGAAATCCCTGAATCCACAAATGGTGAACAGCTTCGACTGGCAGCTTTATTATCTTATTCAGCAGGTCTCAAGCTTGAGGAGGTGTTAAACCTTCGTTCTAAGGATGTCAAAATAGGTAAACGGATCGAAATCGCCGTGGTTGGTGGGAGGACTGAATCACGAACAGCAATCGTTGCACCAAAAGAGGCGGAAATGAAGCAAGAGATACAGAATCGGTTAAACAAGTTTGTTTCATTCACTATTACAGCGGATTATATCAGAATTACTCTCAATCGTATTGCGAGAAACTTGGAAATATCCTTTTCTTTTCAGGATTTCCGACATGCGTTTGCTATACGGCTACATGAAGAAGGGGTACCGATTATGGGTATCAAAAACTTGTTAGGTCATAAAGATCGGAAAACAACAATGGTTTACCTGGATATTAGTCCACAGGAAACCTTTGAAATATTGGAAAAATTAGGATATTAATTCAACAACACTTTATCATGGTAAAAGGAAGTATACAATGCCAAAAATTAAAGAACTTGAAATTAGTGATGAGCAAGTGGAAGTGTTATTCCAACAATTGAACCACAAACTAAAAGCAAAATTATTCAAAGAATGGCTCTCTCAGATTGATAAACAAGAAGCCGAAGATTGGATGCGCATTTCAGAAAAATCCTTTGCGGATGCTTGGGATTTAGAAGAGGACAGTGTTTATGATAAAATGTAATTGGGGGGATGTGGTGCTTGTCCGTTTCCCATTTACTAATATGGGAGGAGAAAAGAAACGTCCAGGTATTGTCGTTTCAGCAGATACCTTTCATTCGAAAAGATCAGATTACTTGGTTCTTGCTTTGAGTGAAAGTCGTGGACAACAAATGTATCCTGGTGATTTTGAATTAGTAAAATGGAAAGAAGCTGGATTAGTAGGTCCTTCCATTGCAAAAGGACGAATCGCCACCATTGATAAAACAATGTTGTACAAGAAACTTGGGGAACTCCACTCGGACGATATTGTAACTCTCACAGATAGCTTAAACAAATGGATATTTGAAAAGGCCTAATGCATGAACCACGCTAAATACGAAATACAATTAGATCAACTATCCAACCACCTGTGGGAATCCGCTAACATCCTTCGTGGACCAGTTGACGCAGCCGATTTTAAAACCTACATCTTCCCACTACTCTTCTTCAAACGTATTGCAGATGTATACGACGAAGAAGTGGAGACCGCATTAAACGAATCCGACGGGGATATGGAATACGCCCAGTTTCCAGAGAACCACCGATTTCAAATCCCAGAAGAATGCCATTGGAAAGAAGTGCGATTGAAAACACAGAATATCGGATTTGCTCTGCAAAATGCCACGCGTGGGATTGAACAATCCAATCCCGATACGCTGCACGGGATTTTTGGCGATGCAAATTGGACGAATAAAGATCGGTTGTCGGATAGTTTGCTCAAGGATTTGATCGAGCATTTTTCCAAACTGAACCTGGGAAATAAAAATTGCCGATCCGATGTATTGGGGCAGGCGTATGAATACCTGATTAAGAAGTTTGCTGATCTGACCAATAAGAAAGCGGGTGAGTTTTATACGCCCCGTGAAATCGTTGCCTTGATGGTACGAATACTATCACCCCAAGCAGGTGAAACCGTGTATGATCCTGCATGCGGCACAGGCGGTATGCTAATGGAAGCCTTACATTATGTGAAGGCGCATGGTGGTGATGAAAACCTGATGCTGGGAAAGTTGTACGGTCAAGAAAAGAATCTGACTACATCGGCTATCGCACGAATGAATCTCTTTCTGCATAATGCAGAAGATTTTCATATTGAACGTGGTGATACACTGCGCCAACCTGCATTCTATTCTGGAGATAGCATATCAGTATTTGATTGTGTGATTGCCAATCCACCGTTCAGTCTTAAGAAATGGGGTGAGGATATATGGGAAAGCGATCCGTATGGACGTAATTTTGCTGGAACGCCACCGAATAATTCTGGGGATTTTGCCTGGGTGCAGCATATGGTTAAATCCATGGCACTTAAAACAGGGCGTATGGCAGTGGTGTTACCTCATGGTGTGCTGTTCCGAATGGCGAAAGAAGGAAAGATACGTCAAAAAATATTGGAAATGGATATTCTTGATGCGGTTATCGGATTAGGACCGAACCTATTTTATGGTACTGGACTAGCTGCTTGTATTCTGGTGCTGAGGGAAACCAAACCAGCTGAGCATAAGAAAAAGATATTGTTTATAGATGCATCCAAAGAATTTAAGACAGGACGTGCCCAGAATGAATTGTTGCCTGAGCATGTGGATCGGATTTATCAGTGGTATGCGGATTATGCTGATGTGGAAGGGTTGGTTAGGCTGGTGACGGTGGATGAAATCCGTGAGAATGAATACAACCTGAATATTCCACGGTATGTGGAGCCGATGTTGGTAGAAGAAACCATCACGGTGGAAGAAGCGGTTACCAATCTCAAGAAAAGTCTGGCAGATGCATTTGCTGCCGAGGATCGGTTGAAAGAAATCTTGCAGCGGGAAGGATTGATGGAATGAGTGATACAAAAAAAGCAAAACGCATTACCCAATCCGAATTGGAATCATATTTATGGGGTGCAGCCACGTTGCTCCGTGGTTACATTGATGCTGGGGATTATAAGCAATTCATTTTTCCGTTGATGTTTTATAAACGGTTGTGTGATGTATATGATGAAGAAGTTGCCCACGCCCTTGATGAGTCGGGTGGGGATAAAGAATATGCCTACTTTGAAGAAAACCATCGGTTTCAGATTCCCAAGCAAGCACACTGGAATGTGCTACGGAATCAGGTCAAAGATATAGGAAAGGCGATTCAGGATTCGTTCCATGCTATTGAAAACGCCAATCCTGATACCTTGTTCGGGGTGTTTGGAGATGCCCAGTGGACAAATAAAGACCGGTTACCTGATCATATGCTTCGAGAATTGATTGAACATTTCGGTTCCAAAATCCTCTCTATTGCCAACCTACCTGAAGATGAAATGGGTGTGGGATACGAGTACCTGATTAAGAAGTTTGCGGATGATAGCGGTCATACGGCTGCGGAGTTTTACACTAACCGTACTGTAGTACACCTGATGACCGAAATGTTAGAACCAACAGAAGGTGAATCCATCTACGATCCCACCGCAGGTTCAGCAGGCATGTTATTATCCGCAGTGACCCATCTGAAAAATAAAAAGAAGGAATGGCGTAACTTGGAGTTGTATGGACAGGAGCGCAATCTATTGACTTCGGCTATCGGTAAAATGAACCTGTTCCTGCATGGCATCGAAGATTTTGAAATCGTGCGGGGGGATACCCTTGCCCATCCTGCTTTTGTGGAAGGAGATCAGCTACGCCAGTTTGATGTGGTCGTGGCAAATCCGCCGTATTCGGTTAAGCAATGGGATCGGGATGCGTGGAACTCTGATCCGTGGGGAAGGAATATATACGGGACACCACCGAAAGCCCGTGCGGATTATGCGTTTTGGCAACATATCATTGCCAGTATGAAACCTGACACCGGACGATGTGCAATCTTGTTTCCGCATGGTGTGTTGTTTCGCAATGAAGAACGGCATATGCGGGAAAAACTGGTGGCACATGATGTGGTGGAATGTGTACTGGGGTTGGGTCCGAACCTGTTTTATAATTCCCCTATGGAAGCCTGTGTGGTGATATGCCGTACTGCCAAACCGAAAGAACGACGGAATAAAATCTTGTTTATTAATGCCGTGCAGGAGGTGACACGGGAACGAGCACAAAGTTTTTTAACTGAGCCACATATAGATAAAATCGTTAAGGCTTATTTGGGTTTTTCATCAATACCAAACTTTTCAAAGGTTGCAAATAGGGATGAAATCAAAAATAATGAATACAACCTAAGCATACCGTTGTATGTCCGATTAGAAAATGGGAATAATGTTGATGTAAATGATAAAACTAATGTTGTCTTACAGAATGTGATTGATGAATGGAAAGAGAGCTCGACGCAATTACGAACTTCAATGGAGGAATTATTCTCGATGTTAGATAAGTCTCTTCAAGCAGGGGGATCAAATGAGCAATCTTAAGCCAGGATGGAAAATGATTAAATTTGGGGATGTGGTTCGTAATATCAAAATTAGTGTTGATAGAGAAAACAACCCTTTTGATCGTTATATAGCAGGTGAACATATGAACACAGAAGATGTTCACATTCGAGATTATGGTGTATTTGGTGAAGATTATGTTGGACCAGCGTTCCATAGGCAATTTTTGAAAGGACAAATCTTATATGGATCGCGCCGTACTTACTTAAAAAAAGTAGCTGTTGCCGATTTTGATGGGATTACAGCAAACACAACGTTTGTTTTGGAATCAAAAGACGAAACTCTTTTACTACAATCACTTTTACCATGGATAATGCTCACTGATGGCTTTACAGAACATTCAATACGTGAATCCAAAGGTTCCACGAATCCATATATAAATTGGCCCGATATAGCCAAATATGAATTCCCCCTCCCACCCATCGAGGAGCAGCGACGGATCGCAGAGGTACTTTGGACTGCGGATGAGGTAGGGGAAAAATGGGTAATAGCATTGTCTATATCAATACAAAGCCTGTATTCATTATATGCTCACTATTTCTTTGCTGATTCTGATATAACTATAAAACTAAAAGATATTGCTAAAATAAATATGGGACAATCACCTGATTCTAAATATTGTAGTAAAAATGTAACCGGTATTCCTTTTTATCAAGGAAACTCAGATTTCGGTGAGTTGAATCCTTCTATTTCAGTGTATTGTTCTTTGCCAAAAAAGATTGCTTACCCAAATGATATTTTAATCAGTGTTCGAGCTCCTGTAGGTGATATAAATATCGCTTCAAATGAATGCTGTATAGGTAGAGGAATTGCAGCGATTACCCCTATAAATATTTCATCTATGTTACTTTACCATTTATTAATAGCCAACCAAAGTAAGATCAGGCAATTTGAACAAGGTAGCACATTTAAAGCAATTAATAAAGCAGAATTAGAAAATCTCCCCTTATTCTTACCGAATCATGATAAATTGAATTTTATATTGGAAAGATTAGAAAAATTTAGAACAACTATACAAGATATAAAATTGCATATCAAAACAAATAAAAAAATAATTCGACTGCTACAAAAAAGTTTCTTAGGAATGATATCACATGTTTAATGAAGATAACACCGTCGAACAAATCATTAAAGATACCTTAGCCACCTCTGATTTAGGTTGGACTTATATTCCCGCAGATCAACTTCCTCGAACCCATTCCGAAGTCATCCTTGAAACATCCGTAAAAGAAGCACTCATCCGATACAATCCAGAAATCGCAACCGAACCTAACCGAGCCGATGAGGTATTATACCGGCTTCGTGCCATTTTCATGAGCGTACAAGGAGAAGGACTGGTTCGAGCCAATGAGCATTTTTCCGAGTGGTTACGGGGTGAGAAAACCATGCCATTCGGCGAGAAAGGGGAGCATACACCCATCCGATTTTTTGACTTTGAAAATCCTGCCAACAACGAATGTGTCATTACCAACCAATGGGTTTATCCATCCGAACAAAGTGGTAGGCGGTTGGATATTGTATTGCTCATCAATGGATTTCCGCTGGTGATTGGTGAAGCCAAAACACCGGTCCGACCTGCAGTAACCTGGGTGGATGGAGCCAGTGATATTCACCATGGATACCAGCAGAGTATCCCACAACTCTTTGTTCCCAATGTATTTTCCTTTGCTACGGAAGGAAAGTGTTATCGATATGGTTCCATTCGTATGCCGTTAGAATTATGGGGACCGTGGCATGATCCAGAGGATAAAAGCGAAGGTACCCTTGCCGATGTGCAGCGCACGTTGAAAAGTATGCTTCGCCCTGCTATTATATTAGATATTCTCCAAAACTTTGTGCTGTATGCCACCGATAAGAAGCATCGTCGCATCAAGATCATCAGTCGTTACCAACAATACGAAGCCACTAACCTGATTGTGAATCGGGTGGTAAAGGGATATCCCAAGAAAGGGCTCATCTGGCACTTTCAAGGCTCAGGAAAATCCTTGCTTATGGTATTTGCAGCACAAAAACTGCGGATGCATCCACAACTCAAAAATCCTACTGTTATCATCGTAGTGGATCGAATTGATCTGGATACACAGATTTCCGCCACGTTTAATGCTACGGATATTCCCAATATGGTCGGCGCTGCTACCCGTCAGGAATTAGAAGAACTGCTGCTCCATGATATTCGGAAAATAGCCATCACTACCATTCACAAGTTTGGAGAAGCCATTGGTAAACTCAACGACCGTTCCAATATCATCTTATTGGTGGACGAAGCACACCGTACCCAGGAAGGGAATCTGGGTCGAAAGATGCGGGAAGCCTTGCCCAATGCATTTTTCTTTGGCTTAACAGGAACACCTATCAACAAACGGGATAAGAATACCTTCTGGGCATTTGGTGCTGATGAAGATCAGTACGGATACATGAGTCGTTATTCGTTCCAGGATTCCATCCGTGATAAAGCCACCCTCCCCCTACATTTTGAAGCGGTGGATGTAAAACTCCGCATCAACAAAGATGCCATTGATGAAGCTTACAAAAACATCACAGGTGAACTCAGCGAGCAGGATCGTGATGACCTTGCCAAACGTGCTGCCAAAATGGCTATTCTTATCAAATCCCCTGAACGGGTGCAGGGAATCTGCCAGCATATCATCAATCATTACCAAGCCAAAGTAGAACCCAATGGTCTGAAAGCCCAAGTGGTTACCTTTGATCGGGAATGTTGTGTCTTATACAAACGAGCATTGGATAAACTCATTGACCCTGAATCCAGTGCCATTGTCATGCATACCAGTGGAAGCAAATCGGATGACTATGCCGAATGGAAATTATCCAAAGATGAAGAAGAAAAACTGCTGGATCGGTACCGTGATCCCAATGACCCACTGAAATTTCTCATTGTCACATCCAAATTGCTTACAGGTTTCGACGCTCCCATCCTACAAGTCATGTATTTGGATAAACCCATGCGGGATCATAACCTGCTGCAAGCCATCTGCCGTACCAATCGAGTGTATCCAGAGAAAACCCATGGTTTAATCGTGGATTATCTTGGAGTGTTTGATGAGGTCGCCACCTCACTGGATTTCGACGAACAAGCAATGCACTCCGTAGTAACCAATCTGGATGGATTGAAAAAGGAACTCCCCACCCAGATGACCAAATGTTTGAACTTCTTCCCCAATGTTGATCGCACCGTTGGAGGATACGAGGGTCTTATCACCGCACAAGAATGCCTACCTGATAATACCAAACGTGATCAATTTGCAGAAGCCTATTCCATCCTGTCAAAGATATGGGAAGCCTTGTCCCCAGATGCTTGCCTCATCCCGTATGAAGTCGATTACAAATGGCTCACCCAGGTCTATGAATCGGTAAAACCACCCAGTGGTCATGGAAAATTACTCTGGCATGCTCTTGGTGCAAAAACCATTGATTTGGTACACGAGAATGTTCATCTGGAAACCGTCCGTGATGATTTAGATACACTGGTGATGGATGCGGAGGTGCTGGAAGAAATCCTATTGACTAAAGAACCAGACAAGAAGTCCAAAGAAATTGAAATCAAACTTGTTGCCCGACTACGCAAACATAAAGATAATCCCATCTTCGTTGCTTTGGGAGAGCGATTAGAAAAACTAAAGGAGCGACACGAACAAGGATTGCTCCACAGCCTTGATTTCTTGAAGGAACTCTTAACCTTGGCTAAAGAAACGGTGGAAGCAGAAAAAGGTGTGGATGCTGAAGATGAGCAGGAAAAAGCCAAGTCCGCATTAACCGAATTATTTATGGAAGTCAAAAACGAAAAGACACCCATCGTGGTGGAACGGCTGGTGGCGGATATAGATGAAATCGTTCGGATCGTACGTTTCCCAGGTTGGCAGAATACCAATGCAGGTGAGCGAGAGGTACAAAAAGCATTGCGGAAAGTAATATACGTTCAGTATAAAATCAAAGATCAAGATTTGTTTGACCGGGCGTATGGATATATCCGACAGTATTATTGATCTTGAAAGGGATAAATTGAATGGAACTTAGCAACACAAAGAAAAATCACTTTGTTCCAAAGTTTTACCTTCAATCGTTTTTAAATACGGAAAACACCATTTCTGTAGGTGATTTGAGAACCAATCAAATTCATACCATCGAGCAAACTCAGTTGAAAACTATTGGTTTTAAAAATAATTTGTATACTCTAAAAGAAAAAATATCAACCCAGGATATATCCTTCATCTATAAGTTTTTCAGGCTAACCGGGAATGATAAATCAGATAAAGATTTTATTCACCATTTGAGACTCCTAGGAAATTACTTCCCACCGATTCCCTCCATATACACTCCCGCACGCTAC
>CAYPZJ010000189.1:0-9367 GCA_964414635.1 uncultured Spirochaetia bacterium | reverse complement strand
AGTATTCACGGGGGATCAAAAATTAGCGGGTTCTCCCGATGAAATTGTCGGAATGCGGGCGGAGGCTTTGGAAGCGTTTGATTCTAAAAAGGATGGTAGAATTAAGTTCCAAGGAACATCCTGGAAGGCGGTGACGTACGATGATGTTCCAATCAAGCAAGGGGAGCAAGTAGAAATCCTGAAGAAAGAAAACCTAACCATGATTGTAACCAAGCTTGATTATGATGAATAAAATCAATAACTTCCTACCTATGACCTAGTTTAGGGATTTCTTTACGATATACTATTCAATGAATCTGGATTGACGAAGGTTCTAGCACTTCTACCTGGAAATCAGCGCACGTATTGTAGTGTATGATTTTGGATCATTGGTTGAGGTGGATTGCTTGTGAGATTGGAATACTGCCATCAATGATCGAATGAATGAGTTCAAATCCGGATTGTATTGATACCCCATCAAGGAGAACATGGTATGCATGTACTAACTTTGTTAACGAATGGTTCAACTGGTTCAGCGGAAGCAGATGTTACGCTACTGCTTGTTATTGTAGCATCCATACTGATTCTGATTTTATTCTTTTTTATTTTCTTTCGATTGCTTCGTATTGTTCCAGAGCAAGAAGCGTATATTCTGGAACGATTTGGTAAATACCACAAATCCTTAGGACCTGGTTTACATATCGTTCTTCCAATCATTCACAAAGTAGCTTATAAACATTTACTTAAGGAACAGGTTGTCGATGTGGAACCACAAATTTGTATTACGAAAGACAATGTACAGGTTGAAGTAGACGGAATTCTTTATCTTCAAGTAGTCGATCCTGTTAAGGCAAGTTATGGAATTGATAATTATCGATTCGCAACCGCTCAGTTGGCTCAGACGACGATGCGGTCAGAAATAGGTAAAATGGATTTGGATATCACTTTCTCGGAACGGGATGCAATTAATAATGCAATTGTTGTGAGTGTTGATGAAGCGAGCGATCCATGGGGAATTAAGGTAACACGGTATGAGATTAAAGATATTGCTCCACCTCGTTCGATTTTAGATGCGATGGAACGCCAAATGCGAGCGGAACGGGAGAAACGGGCAGAAATTTTGGAAAGTGAAGGGGAGAAACTTGCTCGAATAAATATCTCCAAGGGAGAACGTGAAGAAGCGATTAACCTTTCTAAAGGGGAACGACAAAAACGGATAAATGAAGCAGAAGGGCGAGCAAAAGCGATTGAATATACCACGACATCTACTGCGGTTGGAATACGGAGTATCGCTAAAGCAATTAATCAACCAAAAGGACAAGAAGCCGTTTCCTTAAGGATTGCAGAACAATTTATCCAAGAATTTGGACGAATCATTGAACGTGCAGATACGTCGGTGCTTCCTTTTGATATGGCGAATTTGCGTTCGGTTTTTAGTGCCGTAACAAAAAAAGCCGATCCTACGCCAACAAATTTTCCAACCGGCTTTGAAAATTCTACCGCTTAAAAGTGGTATGATTGATTTGAAAAAACACTAAGGAGAGTCACAATGGAACAATATATTCCCTTATTTATTTCCCTCGGTATCATCACGTTATTTATATTGATTTCCCTAGGACGTAGTATTCGTATAGTCCCTGCAAAAACAGCTTTGGTTGTAGAGCGGTTGGGTAAATATACGAAGACTTTGGAAGCAGGATTCCACCTGCTGGTTCCTTTTATTGATAAGGTAAAATATAAGCACAATCTAAAAGAAGTTGCGATCGATGTACCATCCCAATCGTGTGTAACAAAAGATAATGTAAAAGTCGAAGTAGATGGGGTGTTATATTTGAAGGTGTATGATGCCAAACGAGCCAGTTATGGGATTAACTTTTATAAGTTAGCGACGATTCAGTTGGCACAAACGACCATGCGCTCGGTATTTGGGCGTCTTGAGTTGGATAAAACCTTTGAAGAACGCCAGCAGATTAATGCAGCTATCGTTAAGGTTCTCGATGAAGCGGCTGAAGGGTGGGGAGTGAAGGTAACCCGCTATGAGATTCGGAATATTCAGATTCCTCCTCAGATATTACGGGCGATGGAAGTTCAAATGAAAGCAGAGCGTGAAAAACGTGCTGTCATTGCTCGAAGTGAAGGGGAAATGCAATCTAAAATTAACTATTCTTTGGGGATTATGGAGGAAGCGATTAATAAGAGTGAGGGGGAAAAGGAAAAACGGATTAATGAAGCAGAGGGAAAAGCACGGGAGATTGAATCCATCGCGAATGCTACCGCTATTGGTATTAATAAAATAGCGGTAGCGATATCTGATGATGGAGGGGAAGAAGCAGTAACCCTACGTATTGCTGAAGATTATATTACGGAACTGCGTAAGCTAGCCAAAGACAAGACCGATCTTATACTACCTTTAGACTTAGGGAATATTAAATCGGTGTTGGATATGATTCGGGATGTAACACGTGCACCCAAAACGCAATAATATGGGGTTAAAGGTTCTGAGTGGAAAGTAGCTCTCCATGTTCATAAAACAGGCGTTGTCGAATTTGATTATGGAGATATATTTCCCAGATTCCATGGGGTTCTTGGAGAACGTACATTTTTTTGCTTGTTAGATTTTGAAGATTCGAATAGGTATAGATGGTTTGTTTTAGAGGAATTGTTAAAGTGGGGATGCGTTCTACTTCTTCAGTTAAGCGTTTATGACGGTTGTACGACCATTCTATTCGTTGGCGCTCCTGATTATTGGAACCATATGTAATTTTTCGTATGGGCATTCCTTCGCGGTTATAATAAAAGACATCGCGACTAAGTTGGGAGCCGGAGGGTGTACTTGTTGTTTTTTCGAGTACATCACCTTGTGAATTGTATTGGTAGGTGGTATGAGATAGCGCCTGTCCCCAATATCCCCTTTCGATTGTACGTTCAAGATTATTGGTTTCACCATACTCATAATCAGTAGATTGAATAGGATAATCATCCAATAAGTGTTCTTTACGAATGATCCGTCCTTCTTGATTTGTGAAATATCGTTCCAATGGGATTTGCTTCTGTATTTTTTCCACACCCACTAATCGACCACTTGATTCAGAATACTTACGATATGTAATATCCAGTGGGTTGAGTTCTGTTCCAAAGACAGGACCTTCAAATTGTGGAGGATGATGTGTGGAATTAAATTGTGTAAATACTTCCATTGAATAGTGTCCAAAAGGGAACACAAGACAATCGTTTCCGCTGCTGCTTGATATGATTTTACGCACACCACTCGCGTTGTACTGAAAACGGATCGTACAGGTTATCTGCCCAGAAATAGGATGAAAGTGCTCTTCTAGAATTTTGTATTTTCCATATTCATAGGTATGCTGAATATGGCGTACGTTGTTTTGGAAGAAGACTCGGTTTTCCAATCCATAATATCCCATGTATTCTCGATAGCACCGTTTCCCTTCCTGAATGATATCCGCATATTCCACGGTTCCATACTCGTTGTAATGATTTTTTATTTCTTTAATAACTTGCTCATTTTGGTAGAACTGGCTATGGGATATTTTCTCATAATCCTCAAGAAATAAGGTTTTCACATGGATGTATTCATCCACTTGATTACGGATACTATCCCTAAATTCTTCTACTTTAATGACGCGTCCTTGTGGATTATAATACTCTCGTGCAGTATGTCGACTGTATTTATAAATATCCTTATACAGGGGAGTCGTACGTTCTCCATAATGGTAGCGATACTCGATTAAGAGCACCCGCTGTCCATTGTAAATAGACTTACGGGTAAGACGATCCCGATTATCATACATCCGGGTGATGATTTCAATAGGTTTTCCCTGTCGTCGTTGTTCCTCCAAAATCAATTGATTTTTCTGATTAAAGGTATAATAAGATATGGTATATACCTCGCCATTTCGGATCCACTCGGTTTTCTCAGGGAGATTCGCTTCATTATAATAGGTTTGTGACACTGCATGAAAATCATCCAACATCTTCACCTGGATGAGCTCCCCCAACTCATTGCGAATGAGTTGCTCTCGTTCGATAGCTAAATCGCGATCATAATTAATAATTTCGATCTCATTCTGCTGCTCATCGTATTCGATAGCATACAAACGGGTATTCAGATAGTAGTACTCCTCCCGTTGGATCTTATCCTGCTCGTATTCATATTTCCACGACTCGATTACACAATTTTGCTCGATGGATTCACTTAGGATTAAATTCTGGTTTAAATTATATGTCTGTTTAAGATATAATTCATTCGCAGGATAAGTATAATATTGATCTGAAAAGATATGCCCCTGTGACGTAAAATGAGACAGGATGTAATACCGAATTTGATCCTCATAATAGATTTCTCGTCGGTAAATATTTCGGTTGGGAATTTTCTTTGTGATCTCCCGGAGCTTTCCCAGACCATCGTAGAATCTGTGCTCAAACGTCTTTTTCTCTCCTCCTTCGGTATAACCAAACTGGTGTGCTTCTCGAAGTGTTCCCTCTTTATAGATTTTTTCGGTGAATTGTGTACCTTCGGATGTCAATGTGTACTGGAGTTCCCCCGCAGCATTGGTTTTTTCGGAGAAGATAAGCTGCCCTTGTTCGTTAAATCGTTCCAATCGACATGCTTGGGTATCCCCCGATGCCCATTTTTGTTCTCGTATGTTTCCGGAGGGAAAATATGAATACATTTGTGTATAGATAATACTACCATGGGGATTGTAATGCTCCTCTTTTATCACCCGACCCGATGGATCAAAGTGTAAGCGTTCATGAAGGGTGTCAGCAATTTTTTTTGTGGCAGTTATCCGTACTCCGTTTTGGTTGAAATCATATAGTGTTTTCCGCTCTGTTCCTGTATGCCCATACATCACCAATAGCATTTGATTATCACGATTATAGCGATAATTCCATTGGTAATTTATTTCCCCCTTGACATATAGTGTATCCCGCATTAAACGCCCCATACTATCGAAAATAATATCGCGATCCAAATTTCCCAGGGTTTTATATTCAATCTTTTGGAGGGTATTTCCTATATAATATGTTTGGATTTCTTTGATAATGGTTTGCGCGTCCATAATACGCATGGATTCCAACCAACCTGAAGCATGATAGCGGATGATCCATTTAATTGGTTCTTGGGAGCTTGTCAGTTGCAGTACCCTTTGCTGATTTTCCTCACGAAAGGATCCTTCCCACAACGCCTCTGTCCCCTCCCAAATAATAATTTTTCGGATTGTATTCCCTAGAGATGTTGAAAATTCAATCGAATAAGATGTCGGAAGAGAATCCTGCACAATAAGACATTGCGTTGGAATACGTTTCGATCCAAAATAAGAACACTGGAGATGAGTGGGTTTCAATTCCTTTTTTATCCATTTAAATACTTGGAGATGAAACGCAGAAGTATGTGAAAAATCAACAGTATCGATTCGATGGGAGGAGTCAAAATGAATAGCTGTGAAGGAGCAGAGATTTCCCAGATCCTCTTGCGAAACTTTGTAGAACGACATATTCGTAAACGGATCATAAAAACGAGCATATTCCCAGGGGGTATTTGTTTCACTAGTATCTGAAAATAACAATAATGGATGTAATAACAAAAAACATGCAAAATAAGCGAATAAGACAAAAAAAACGATTTTCATTACCAACCCACTTAAATAAAAATATTTGCCATACCCCACTTAGTATTCATATAAAATTCCTGTCTGCATCAGTTCAGAGACAATTGCAGAAAAAAGAGGTACTGCTACCTGAGATGCACTTGTTCCATAAACGGGTTTGCGCAATACAACCAGGCAAACCAATTTGGTTTGGGGGGTTGGGATAAACCCCAGAAAGGAGGCATTTATCTCATCTTCTAGATATTGTTTTTTGTTTTCCCAATCGAAGATTTGTGCTGTTCCTGTTTTTCCTGCTAATTCGATTTCTTTGCGATAGGCAATGCTTCCAGTTCCACCTGGTTCAATCACTCGTTTCATTAGTTTCCAAATCCGTTGTGAAGTACGTTCTGATATAATTGGTTGAATATTGGTAACATCGGGTGAAGCGCTCCATATTATGGTTCCATCTTCTTTACGGATTTCTTTTATAATATTAGGGCGAATAAGCCATCCCCCATTCACAAGTGCACTTGCTGCGGCAACCAATTGTATGGGTGTTACAGCTATCTCGTACCCAATGGAAATCATTCCTTTTGTATGATCTGTAATAGCTGTGAGTGAGGGCATTAATCCAGGATTTTCCCCTTCCAGACGATGGATTCGGGTTTTCTTTCCAAATCCAAATCGATTAAGATAGTCATAGAAAGTCGCGTTTTTTATACGTTGAATGAATTTATATATGCCAACATTACTGGAATATTTTATTACATCCTGGAATGAAAGTGTACCATGTCCTTCCGGTTGGATGGAATGAACAATATGATCATCCACATGGATGGAACCAGTGCACTGGGTTTCTGTTGTTTCGGTTACTAAGTCTTGATCCAGCAACATCGCTGCGGCAAAGATTTTAAAAATCGAACCTACTTCATACGCATGTGCAATACAGGGATTGGAAAACAGCGTAGGATCTGATTCCCAATAAAAATTGGGATCAAACGTGGGATAATTTGCCATAGCGAGAATATTTCCTGTGGAAGAATCAGCTATAACAACAGACGCACTTTCTGCTTGTGTTTTTTGAATATGTTCACGGATGAGGTCTTCGACTTTTGTTTGAAGAATTAGATCAAGTGTTAGCTCCAATGATGCACCATAAAGTGAATTAATATCCCCATTAGCTAATTTGCTGAGTTCGGGAGAGGCTTTGAGTAGAGAATTACATGCATATTCTATCCCAGCTCCACCATCCCCATCTCGCTTTACAAATCCCAAGACATGCGCCATCGTATCGTTCTGAAGGTATCCCCGTGCGTAACTCGTATCCACAACAAGACCAGGTTGATTAAAGTTACGAATTGCCTGCCCAACCTCTTTTGGAACAGAACGCTTTAAGACTTCGTAGGATTTTTGAGATTTTAATTTTTGAATGATGGTGAGTTCTGGCAGTTGCAATTGCTCTGAAAGAAAGGTAACCAGTTCAATCGCTTCCTGATTTACATGCTTTGGGTCTAAACGTATAAAAGGTGGATTTACCCCCACGGTTGCGGTTTCATAACTAACCGCAAGCGGACGTTCGTTTCGATCATAGATATTTCCTCGGATGGAGAAACTGGATTGATTAAATCGTTCTAGTTTGGATTTAGGAGTCAGGATAGTGAGTGCGTATAATTGGACAATGATTACCGCTGCAACCACACTAAATAGTATTCCTACTAATAAAACCCGCTTTTTGTAATACATCATCGATACATCCCTATAAATGAAAATTTCGTAGCGTTTGAGCTCCCTGCTGCAGTCTATTCATAAGGGTATTAACCCTTTTTATATAAATCGACTTACTCATCGTCCGTATCAACCGCACTCACAAGTGGAACATGGATCTTTTGACCTTCGACGATTAAATCGGATAAATTTTCGTTCCATCGATATAAATCGCTCAGATGAACACCATATTTACGGGCTATGCGAATAAGGGACTCACCTTTTTCTACCTCATGCACGATATAATCCCCTTCTTCATCTCTTGATGGGAGTTCCGGACGTGCGGAATGATCTTCGTTTTCCTGTTCCTGATACGGACTTACATATCCACCGTGAGCACTGCTTGCCGGTGTTGGACGAGCCTGCCCAGTAGAAGGGATTTCTATTCGTTGACCCGTTCTAATTTGGTTGGGGTTTGAAATATTATTATGTGCTACCAATGCATCCACTGAAACACCGTATTTACGTGCCAAACTATAGAGTGTATCACCTTGTTGGATATAATAGGTTTGAGTTCCTGATTGTGTTGATACATTCGATCGTGATTGAGGTGACACATGCGAACGATCAGGATAGGCAGGGAGGATGTCCATACCGTATCCTTGATTACGAAACGCTCGAGCGTCTGGTGGAGTTTGTTGGGCTCGATGTTCTGCTTCCAGTTGTTCAAATCGTTCACGAAGAACCTCATTTCCTCGAAGATTGCGACGTTCCCATTGATAGTGATTTTCGGCTACTTGTTGTAATGGTCGAGCCATCCCACTACTGGAAGGTGTTCCTGTTTGACTCGTTTGTGCAACAAGGTTTCCGAAGTATCTGCTATATCCCCGGGGGATTTTTAATCGGAAATTGGGACTACTATCTGGTACAACCCCATTGAGTAATTGTGGGTTTAGTTCTTCCAAAATAGAAAGTGAAATACCCGTTGATTCCGAGATTTCCTGCAACGTAAATGGATAGGGGAAATCAATGGATTCAAATTCAAACGCTTTTGAGTAATCAGGGGATTCAAAACCAAATCGTTGTGGATCGGAAAGTATCTTTAAAACGGCATAGAATCGAGGAAGCAAATCATCCGTTTCGCGTTGGAATTCATTATTTGCAGCTAAATCCCAAATGGTTCCTGTTTGCATTCCACTCCAACTTTCCTCCACATATTGAATATCCGTTTTTAAAGCCAGAATGGCTAAATCCCATCGCCCCAATCGCTTGTATAATCTTCCCAGATAATCAACAGCAATTAGATTCCCCAACTCCAAATCCATCCGTTCATCTAATGTTGGAGAAACAATGATCCCATAAGCGCGAGCTACTTCCTCACTTATTTGCCATAATCCCCGCTCATCTTTTGTAGAACGATAGTTGTTATTATACCCACTTAATACAATAGGCAAAACACTGAGTTCTAAGGGGAGTTCATGCTTCTCTACATAATCTCGTACCAAGTTAAAATATTTCTCCATACGATTGAAAGCACGTTGCAATCCAGATTTCCCTTGATCTTGATAGTATCGTACTGTTTTCTGTACAAATGGTGTTATGTCTGGACGAATCGCATTGGTGTGTCGAAAAAATGGATGAACTTGCCCCTGAGGGAATACTGCCGTACTTGGAGCGGGATCAGCAGAAAGACGGCCTGCTGAAGCGGTATGATCCCGCACTGCAGGATCGTAATTCGTTGCGTTCCTTTCTGTTGCTACTTCTGAACCTTCTATAGGTGTGGATGTAGGCGGAGTGGGCATTTCATCTATAGGATTAAACTCCATAGGATTCATATCATATTGTGCATCCGTTGTTTCGTCTAACACAATAGTACTATCAGACCCTGGAGACACAGGATCCTCTTGATTAGGTACGCTGGTATCTTCCAGAGTATATGATGCTTCCGCCGGTTCTATGGAACGGTGATTCGTTTCGATTCTAACGCTACGGGTCGATCCAAAATCATTCGAGGAGGAAGTGCAATCTTGCTTGAATAATAGATCTGATAAGGAAGCATGACGTAGTACACT
>CAYPZJ010000188.1:0-9375 GCA_964414635.1 uncultured Spirochaetia bacterium | reverse complement strand
ATACATTGGTCTAAAACAAGTTTGGAATCAGGATTTCCCAAAATGAATTATGCCATTTTTATGAGTCTGGATGTATTTGATCTTGTCACGCTATTTGAGCTGATCACAGGAGGGAATTAATTATGGGAGTGAAACAATCTGTTTATTGGATATTATATATACTTGCATTGTTAGCATTCTGTTTAACTGCTTGTTCCGGTGAGAAATCACACAAAAAAGAACAAGATGAGCGAGCACCTATTATCATTACGGAACAGGCGAACCCTTGCGGTTCGGGAGAATGCTATGCAAACAAACGGATAGAGAATTTTCCAAATTTTATGAACTATAAGAGTTCATTGTCGGGTTCCAGCAAAAGCGTATCCGCACCGATTGGCATTAGTTTTCTAGTGAATGTAGCGCTGATGGAGGAAGATCTGGAGGATACGGGCTGGCCTGTAAACAAAGGAACAGGCAAAGAGGACAGGGATGCAGAAGCTGCGGGAGACGCAGAAGAGACAAGCCCAGCAGTTGAACCAAAACCGGGTAAACATTGTGGATTACCCGAAGGATCTGCATACCAGGCTTCCATTCGTATCTCACCTATTGATCCTCAAATCCCTGGGCAAGGCTGCCCTGATGGTGCAACTTGTATGATTCAAGCCATTCCATGTTCGGATGGATTTATCATTTCCAAGAATGATGCGTCTATGAATCTGGAAAGTGGCTTAACCCGTGTTCGTTTTCGAGCATGGAATATGCAATTCCTGTTGGGGAATCAGGATTTTGGGTATGGATGGGAACATTTCTACCCCTTGATTCAGGATGCCGTAGTGGAGAAAACGCCTGTTGAAGCACGGAATTTGACCGCATTGGATCGCGCCACGCTTACTGCAGACAATCCCAAAAATTGGAGCTCCCTTCGTATGGCGGGGCGTTATTTAAATTGGAATCCATGTACCGTAAAAGATGAAAATGAATGCCCCGATCAATATCCACCCGATCGATTGTTCCAACCGGTACGCCCGTGGAATATGTTGGTGGTGGATAACCTGCAAGCAACCAATCCGAAAGGAGGGTCAGTAGAAGATGTATTAGCAGATCGAATGGTGGCACCCGTTTCGGAAGGTGGAAGCCGATACAATTGCTGTTTCATGCATACTGCAATGCATCCTGCGGTACAAGCGCTTGTGGAGCGTCAAGTGGAGATTCAATCGACAATTAATAAAATAAAAGAGAGAAAACCACACGGATGGGGCTTGTATTCCGTATACCGACCGGATTTAGGAGGAATATACAACCCCTTGTTCCTTGTTAGTCGTCCTCGATATTCTATGGATGTAGCAGAGGATCGCGGTATTCGATATTATAAGGATGCAGAGAAGGAAGCACCGTATGTGGAAGAACCCTTGATGGTGGCTCGCTGTTCCAAAGATGTTTCTGCTGTGGGTTTTCTACATATCATGACCAATGACACCTGGGATATTTACCTCGTGGAATTGAATTCAGCGCTGTACAATTTTGAGAACGGACAATACTATAACCTTGATGATCCAAACGATCCCGGATCCGTTTCTTATTTGAAATCTGCCATTGCTGCTATGCGTATTGAGCGAATTACAGAAGAAATTGATTACGACTGTCCCCCATTGGTCATCCCTGATTGCCAATGCAGTCGAATTCCATTCGAGAAGGCAGCAAAGGATCGAATGGAATGTGACGAAGGGGATGCCGATGAGGATGAAGACACATTAGCCTCTGCCAAGCGTATTCAACCAAGAGCGCCTGAATTCCATATGCTTTGTCCTGAAGGGGATGTGGATTACTTCAGCTTTCAGGGAAAAGCGAATACGTTGTATCAGATTGAAACGGTTTGTGGCGATCAGGATACCCAATTAACAATCTACGATGCGAACGAAATAGAACTCGACTTTGATGATGATGGGGGTAAGGACTATTGTTCGATTGTGAATTTTACACCGAAAGAAGATGGAACCTATTACATTATGGTTAATCCCTATGATCAGGATTCCATTTTTGGAGATGTAGTATTTCTTCGTATTATTGAACCAGATCAATTCGAAAACAATGATTACAGACCCACCTCCTATATTACTGTGGATAGTGATTTGGATTTGAGTTTAACCTTTGTACCTGCTGGGGGACAACAATTTGATGAATCGGGTGAGAGGATTGGGGATGTTGATATTCTCGGTTTTGAATTAGTAGCAGGGAAAACGTATACCTTTGAGACGATTGGCGATGGTTCGGTAGATACGGTAATTGAGTTGCAATCAAATAATGGGTCAACAATCCAAGAGAATGACGACTACAACGATGTTAATTCGTTTATCCAATTTGAGTGTAAGCAGAGTGGGAAATATTTGCTACGCATCAAAGATTATTATACCGATCCTGGTACGTATCGGTTACTGGTGAAAATATATAATGAGCCTCCCGCTATGCCAGAAGGCAACATGGATGGGTATGATGGTAGTGATTTTGAAGAGTACGGAGGCTACTAAGACTGACGGTTCTTCACCGGATTAGTCATCAATTTTGTTAATAAGAAACACCATTTTTTGTCACTGTAGGAATCAAGAAATCTTGATTCCTGCAGTAATCCCTCAAAACGTTATCCAAAATCCTTCTCCAAAGATGTGCTGTAAATAGGTTTCTGCCTCGGTTCGAGTAAACCACGGATAATGAGGTAGGTTACGGGGAGGTTGGATGATATGGAAATCCTGAGCGGGAATAAAACCCCATGCGATAAGGTAAATTGGAACGGAATTCCCTTCTTGAACCGCTTTATCTACAATAATCGAAATATGTCCGATGTTGTTCCCACTGCGATTGGGATGAACAAACATATGTCCAATATCGAGCTCGGATTGGGTAACCCGTGAGAGATCCCGTGCAAGGGCGAGTGTTCCTGTCCATTGCATTAACCAGGTTATATATTCCTTAAAATGTAGCTCACGGGTTTGATTTGAGGTGGGTGATTCCTTTTTGATCCAATGAAAAGAATTCCCCTTAAGGACGGGACGATATCCTGCCGCCCATCGACGCCAGCTGCTGGATTGTCCATTTTGCGTGTGTAGCTCCAGCTGATCCAATTGATCCCTGCTTTTTAAATATTCCGCCCAAAGTCGAATCACCGTATCCGCGCACTGTTGCATCCCGTGTGATGGGTTATCCAACTGAATCACACGAATAACCTGGGAAGCCATTTTAATCACATTCCCTTCGTAGTCCAATACTGCACGATCGACGGGATAAAGCGGTAGAAAACGTAGCCATTCACCAAAACTGGATGCAGGCGTTTCCACTTTTGTATATCCAAAGGGAGGAAGCACTTGTTTGAAAATAGATTGATTTGGATTATATGAAGATACAAATCCATACTGATCTAACTTTACACTGGAAGGGATTGGATCAGCATACAGGGGTGTATTACGTGTTTGTAGATGAGTTGGGGAGGGGTAATACGACTGATTTTGCAGGCTATTTACCTGGTGTCCTTGTTTATTCGATTTTCCACAGTAGAAAAAAGCAGTGCTAATACTTACACCTATCAGAATCAATAAATAGAAACCTAGATGAATCCAACCTCTTGATGTTCTGTTATGTAATCTCATGCTGCCTATTCTCTATCCATAGAGGATTCCAACAGATAAGATGAGATTTTTTGGTAATCCCAGTCGGAAAAGGTGATAATAAACTGTTCGGAACGGATTGCTTCCAGAATCCTCGCCTGAAAGATTATGGTGCCATTGATGAGTACCGCGATTTGCTCCCCAACATGAAATTCGGTTAGATCCTCTAGTATTCTTTGCCCCGTAGGAGTAAGGATTACATAAAGTTCATACAGATCCACATCTTGTATTTTTCCCAATAAGATGTCCTCTACATTTTCCAGTGAAAGCATGGTAGTTGTTTCGAGACGAAGTGTTTCGTTTGAATTAATAACGGGAAAAGATTGGATATCCTGAACGGATTCATTTTCAGCTGCCACATTCATCACATAAAAACTATCCAACTGAGATAAAATGGACGAACGATCGACTGCATGCAGCGTTGCTATCTCCGCTGTTCTGTTATCTGCCGGGGGTAAGTAAATTTCCTGTTGGACATCCAAATCAACTTCCATTGGAATAAATGCAAGGGTAACCGGGGTAAGTACCGAAGGTACGGCTAACGTAAATACCATAACTAGCTGGGCTAACATTTCCAGCCAACTATCAATAAAAGGTGTTGGTTCCATTATCATTCCTCACTCTCCGAGTTTAATAGGGATGGATTTGAATAACTAAGGCAAGTGAACGATCCATTGTTCTAAATTAACCCCGATCCAAAGAAAACCAATCGAAAAAGAATCTACATATTCAAGGTTTGTACAAAATTAAGGTTCTTCTTGTTCATTGATGGATTGTGCGATTCGAAACCCAGTCCAATATGTACCCACATTGCTATCCTGCCCATAATAGCGTCCTGCATCGAACCTCGTTTCTGGATCATGCCACGATCCCCCTACGATAAGTCCGGTGGAGATCGTCCATTCAGCAACATTCCCTAGCATATGATATAATCCATGATAGGATTCCATGGAACCAACTGGAACCGGTCCCCTTTTATGAAATAGGGAGTAAGCAGCATCAGGTATCTGATCCGCCCAATAATGGACCTGCCCATCTTCCCAACGATTACCCCAAGGATAACGTTGATCATGTTGTCCGTTGCGTGCTGCCTGAACCCATTCCAACACCGAAGGCATACGGAATCCCGATTGGTGTGCGATCTGTTCTCGATTATAGGTATACGCTTCCGTGAAAAAAGGTTCGAGCTCTTGTATTTGACTCAACCAATTGCAATACGCAGCTGCATCATTATACGTGATGTTTACAACCGGATAATCGGGATAGGTCAAAAAATAGGAGCGCGCATCACCAGCTGGGTAGGATCGATCAGTATCATCGCAAAATGCCCGGTATTGTGCATTGGATACTTCTTTTGTACTGATTTGAAAAGCACGATTAAGAGTATATTCTTGTTGGACCGCATTTTCGGTGGTAACAAAGACAGTACCTCCTTGAAAAGGTATCATATCGAATGAAGGCAGAATTGCCTGCGAACTTGCAGTCTTCCCATCCTGGGGGGAAAAGTCCGCTAGATAAACCATATTCGCTGGACCATGGGTGCATCCTGCACCCCTTCCACCACGTGTAAACATAATAGAGGGTAGATCAATAGGTTGTGGGTTTGTTGGTCGTTCGATCGTAGGCAACCAGCTTCCTGGTATCCCGTCTGTTGGGGAAATGATTAACGGATTAAAATGCTCTCCGTGATCCGATGAAAAAAGTAAGGTGATTCGGCTAGTAATCCCATCCCAACCGTCTCCGGCTTCTTTAATGGCTGCACCAACATACAAATTATAGTCCCGATCAAATGTTACCGTTACATCACCCAATGCATATCCTGGATAAACTTCTTCAATAGTAGGAAGCAATGATTTTATCCTCCAGATTGCATGTTCCTTGTCATAATGATACAATGCTGCTTTGTTTGATATAGCACCATCATAGAAAATAACACTGATCCAGGGTTGATTCTGTTGATCTATTGCCACGTTACCAACTCGAAGATCAATAGATGTATTATTAATAAACCAAACGGGATTGGCTAATGTCACCGGAGTCTTTTGAATCATACCACTTGCATTCTTCCACGTAGCGCCTCCATCCTCTGAGTAAAGGTATCCTGCTGCCGAACCTTTATCCTTCGTGGTATACCGATGAAAACCAAGGTGCAATCGATCTTGTGCATCAATCAGTAATGAATTACCCCACTGAGTATACTGTGGCGGGATAGCTGCTTTCACAAGTTCCTGCGGTATAGACCAAATCCCCTCAAGATTACGCCGTACATACATCAATCGTCGTGGCATACTTCCTCCACGATAACACACATGTACAACCCCTTTTGAATCCACAACCATACTGGCGTAGGTTCCCGTATTTCCAACAAATTCTACAGCACCCCAGTCATCGATGGTATACGGAGTTTTTGATTTTTGGAAACGGAATGGACCGTGATGAGGACCACTGATGAGATACAGGAATCCGTGTGTATCGATTGCCAACGTGGGACATGCATGGTTATCCTCTCCAATGCTTACCAGAAAAGGAGTACTCCAGAGTTGAGTTTGTTTATCAAACACGGCAATGTAAATTTTTGAAGGTCGATCCAACCACGTTGCATAAATATGTGTTTCGGTGGAAACGATCTTGTTGGATGCAGCATACGCCGTAGCCCGAGTAGAGCCCGTTGTAGAAAGCAAGTGAAGCTCTTTTAGTGTGGGTTCTGAAAATAGGGGAGAAACCAATCCAAGCAAGAAAATCATGAACCAATAAGTAATTTTCATGGAGTATACCTCTGTGTTATTAACTTTATATTTATCTTAAAGTTTAGCACTGCAAAGGAACAAGACAACTCTCAATCCTCCGATGCGTGTATCAATTTCTGATTAGACTTCCAGTGTATATTCAAGTGCCACACGTTATTTCCTATGAGCAGCATGAATACAGATTGTAATCATCGATCGCCGGTTCCATCAACCGAGCTGAATTAAAGAAAGTAAGCTTGGTTTTTCGTATTGCCAACAGACTGAGATTCTGGTAATTTAAATATAAGCCAGTTAGTATTCAATTCCACCAGGTTGTGTGTTAAATTCAGCGATCGGAAGTATATCTAGGATGGTTCATCTGGTTTGTTACGTTGTTTTGATGAAACAGACCAACATGCTCGAAGACCGATCTACCAGATTTGATAACACATAGAATAAATAGATAGGAGAGAAATGATGCCACGAAAAGATGCAAGCGTTTGGAATGAGCGATACCGGGCGGGAACTGGAGGATGGGATCGTAAGGAGCATGCACCAATCCTAGAGGAAATATGGAGGGAATTGCACCTTAACCCATGTAAATTGCTCGATTTAGGCTGTGGCAGGGGTAGAAATTCGTTCTTTTTTGCTCGAAAAGGTTTTGATGTGGTGGGTGTTGATATCTCCGATGTAGCCATTGCGAGTGCCAAAAAGCAACAGGGAACACATACCTGTAGATTTTATTCCCTTGATATTCTGGAGGACTCTATACCGGAAGCCCCCTTTGATATGGTTTTTGATTTGGGTTGTTTTCATAGCTTTGATTCCCAAGAACAGCGTAATCAGGTTGCGAACGTCGTAGCATCTGTGCTAAAACCGGATGGGTATTGGCTCAGTCAGGCAGGCAGCACCGATGGTCCTCCTCGGGATTCGGGTCCACCCCGATTATCAGCCCAGGAAGTGGTGACTTCGGTAGAACCGTATTTTGAGATTCAATTCCTGAAGAAAACAGTGATGGATCCACACGAAGACCCCATTCGATTACTTTGGTTGGGTTTTTATCGTAAACGCTGACTTTACTTAGGTGTGTTCCCCTAACACACGTTCCATTGCATATTCTGTTGAATCAAATATTAATGAAATGAGTTCAGCTCGCCGTGTCGATTTTTGGATGGGTTCATACATCAAGGTCGTTTGTATTTTTAAATCCCGCAGGTTATATAATAGCGCAGTAGCCTTTTCCTTTTCTTCAGCAGCCACATTTATAGATGGATCGTGTAGATTAGCGAGATGTGTAATCAGAAATGCTGTACAAGCTGCTCGATTGATTAGGTTCCGAGTTGCCAATATCCAGAATGGGAGTAGTTTTTCTGGATCGGCAGCATTGCTTTGTAATTCTAAAAACATTCCTAACGCCTCTTTATATCCAGCTAAGCATTCGAGGGTATTTACTTGTGCTTTTTCCAGAGTCCCCTCCTGCTCCATTTTTTGCAAGGTATCTATAACATGAGTTTTAGCTACAGGCAACGCTTTTTTATCAAAGCCTAAGGTACTTGTATGAGTAAACAACGAAGGGGACGATACCAATGCACACGCTTTCCAAAATGCCTTACCAGATGTCCCCAGCATTTGCTCTACATACCCATCCAAAAAAGCGGTTAATTCAAGGTTCTTATTCTGTGCCATTTGTCCCATCAGTTGAATATGGGCACGCTGAAATTCATAAGGAAACAAATGCACCGACCAACTGGTTAAAACACATCCCAGCTGAGGTTTGCTAAATCCTTTTCGAGCAGAATCGTAAATATTTATTAGATGAAACCAATTACGGGGATTGAATACATTATCCCCATAGGAACTGGAAGCAGGACATACCACGGTTTCAAATCCATGATCCACCAGAAAATCAGTATGATAAAACGTTTCCGGTTTACGCCCTGGCTCATCTCCATATGGGAACATATAGGATTCATAGGTATGAAGGACGTCAGCAGAGATTTCATCTTTCGCTTGCATCGAAGCACCCCATACCACCACTTTCTCCAACCCATGATTCCGTGTATAATGCCAGTCAAAAACCACCATTTGCTTTTCCAATTCCGAAATGGCTTCTGGATGATGTAAAATCATATCTCCCCAAATCATCGGAATAACCCCGCGATCCAATACCGGTTTAGCAACGGCATTAATATGATCTACATATAATTTGGATAAGGAATACTGCTGGGCATATTGCCGACATCGGTCACAGGATCCCAAAGACCATGCTTCATCCGCTCCCAAATGAAAATACCGGAGGTTGGTGAAAACCTCAAAATATTCTTCGATCCACTTCACAACAAAAGGAACAACCTCGGGGTTTCTTGGACAATATTGATACACATCTTCCGGGATTTCCCGTAAATGTTTGTATGGATCATGTTTCAACACGTATTCCACATGTCCAATCGTTTGAAAAAGTGGTATGGGTTCCAAACCCAACTTGCGAGAATACGCCAGGATTTCTCCAAATTCGGATTTACTAAATGCATCGGGTGATGCACATTCCGGACAGGAATCCCATGCAATATTATTCTCGATTTCCCACAAAATCGTATCGTATCCTTCTTGGGCAAGGATTTTCAGCCATTTCTCAAGGTATACCCGACTAAATTGGGCTACATTCAGATCAATATGGAATCCTACCATGGGGTACCTACCTGATTTGTTAGATAATTACCTACCACTATCCAACTGGATTACGATGCACACCAAGTATATAAAAATCCTGAGGGTTGATCAAATAGGTGGGTGCGATTCTAATAGCTGAATGAATTTTAAATCATAATAAGTATAATCAATAATGCTATGTTAAATCGTGCTCTAAAGGATACGATTGCCGGTATAATAACACCGTAACTGCATCCGTTGTTGTGTCCTCGCTGCGGTGGCATGATGTCGTTAGAGGCGGTGATTGTTTATGGCGCTAAACAGCGGTGGGAGCGCTTGTTAAGCGAGAAGATTCTGATTGGTGG
>CAYPZJ010000187.1:0-9387 GCA_964414635.1 uncultured Spirochaetia bacterium | reverse complement strand
CCTTACTTTGTTATGGTACCAACCCATAATCCTTTATAGAAGCAACTCCGATCTAATTTAAACAGACGATCCGCCAAATCCTGTTCCGGTTTCAGATGGCTTTGTACTTCTTCGCTGGGGTATCGATCAATCAAACAAATACGATAACACATGCGGCTTTGATTTTTTCCTACGCGAACAATTTCATTCATAAGGTGTTGAAAATTCTCTTCGGTTATCCAATCAAAGATATCACTCAGGGAAAATTTATCGATGGAATTCTCCCCAAAACCATGAAGCACATCCTCCAAGGGAGCCGTTACAATTTCAAGAGCATTAACCCGTTCTTTTACATCGTTGAAATTCTCAGGGCGTAAATAATACGAGTTATATTCATCCGGATTAACGTATTTTCCTAATAGGATATTCGATAGAAAATAATTCTCCTTGATAAGACGATTATTGGCATGATCCCGAACACATGTGTAAAGCATATCCCCCATATCAAGATGCTTTGTCGACTCGTATAGATCTTTGCGATAGAGCAATCGAATGGAAACTTTTGAAAATAGTATCTTGATAATTGTATGATAAAACTTTGTATTGAAGGTCTTATCAAAATATGCACGTTGTTGTTCTAATGAATCAAACTCAAACAAGGGACGTGTTTTTCGTTTAGGAACAATGAGACTAAATAACGGACGAACACGGTTGATAAGCGTATCCTGTCGCCCTGCATTCAGAAAACCCCTCTTTATGTGTCGTTGTCCTTTTTTCTGTCCCCAAAAGTGTTGTGCACCCTCCGAAAGAAGAGGTTTCACTTTGTTATACAGGTTAAGCCGATCTTCCTGGGCTTCTCGCAAACCTAAAAACTGGGCAAATTCATCGTAGTTATCAAACGCTTTGATACTTGCTGCTTTGAGTTCCAGTAAAAAATTCTGTGAGAAATTCAAATCCACGGAGATCAAGCGTTTCGGGCTTCCTTGTAAGAGATTGAGGGTCCTTCCCCCACTTGCAGTAATGGATATGACGGTATCGTCTGGAGTAATTTGCAGCGCAGCGTTTTCTGTATCGGTATCTTCCCAACAATTGGAGAATAGAATATCTTTAAAAGCAGGTAAGTCTTTGATCTGACTTTCTACTTTGATGCCTTCCGTTCGGATTTGGTTATCCGCAATCGTATCACTCATAAGGTGCAATCCTCAATACTGATTTATCTGTTTGAACGTTGTATTGTTTTCCGTTCGAACGTTGTCAAACTTAGGTGGATGGGTCGGCAGTTTCCTGTCGTTTTTTCCTGTTCCAAACAATAATAGTAGTTAATAGTATGAACAACGTCAATATACCGATGGTCGCGTAGAGCATAAAATCCGAATTAACATCCATCATAGGACCATTGAGTGTGGGTCCAGCCGTACATCCAATCCCATAGATAAGAACAAAAAAGGAATTCGCAGAAGGCAGTTGCTCCGGCTTGCATCCATCCCCTATCATAGAGAGTCCAACTACATAAAAACTTGTAATCATCCCACCTAAAACAAATCCCAAACTACAGATTAACCCCAACCCTTTTACAATAACCAGTGTAATAGCACAAAGAATAGCAATGGTTGCCAATGCCATCATTATATACGTTTTATTATAGTGGGCTGCGAGCCACCCTACGGGGATTTGTATTAGGATTCCTCCAATAACAAAGAATGGTAGCACAATCATTGTAAAATTAACATCGCTGGCTAACCCCATCCCAATTTGTTCTAATAATCGAGCTGTTATACTATCACTCAATTTTGCTGAAATATCCATGATGAAACCAGGAAACATGGATGTGAATACGGTTTCCAAAAACCCATAGATAAACGCAGCTGCAAGCGGAATCGGCATTATTTTGAGAAACGACCACTCCGTTTTCTTTTTTTCTTGGATAAAGGGAACCGACTTAATAAATTTAAAGAAAAGACCTGCCGCAATCCACGATAACACTGCTGCAATGATAAAAGGCAGATTCGGATGAAGATTAAACCACATGGGACTTGTCCCAACCCCAATAGCAATCCCCAACGCTAGCGCGGCTCCATAATATGAAAGAATCTTGCTACGGGATGCAGCAGGTGCCATTACCGTTACATATGTTTCTGAAGAAACAAGAATGATTGCAAAACAAATCCCAAATATAAACCGAAGGATATACCATAAAAACAAGTAATACCCAATGATATGAAAGATGAGTACGAATCCTGTTAGAATGAAACACGCAACAAAAATCACTTTCATTTCAATACGTTTCATAATGGAAGGAATCACAAAAGGAAATATTATCGTGGCAAAACTGGCTAACCCTACTACCAATCCAGCGTGGGTATCCCCCGGTTTGAATCCCACATCCAAAAATGTCATTTTATTGAAAATAATCGAGGTGAGAGGAAGAAATATCCCAACAGAAAGCCCAATTACCGACACAGATAGTAAAATAAAAAATAAATTGGGAAACCGACGCGGTGTCGTCGGATGGGGGGCTGCTTGCTCTTCATCGGGTGCTAACATGCATTCGTACTCGATTCTGCCTAACTTGGTTTGCTCAACTGTACATGGTTGAGTAGCACTTGTTCGCAAAAATAATAAAAAAAAGTTGAGACTGCAACGATAACACTAGTACTCATCGACAATAAAAAATATTAATGAATAGGGGTAGGAAAGATTGGTTGAATACCCAATCTCTCCCTCCTGTGAACCGTACGTGCGGTTCTCCCGCATACGGCTCTCCGGTCGATGGTATTACCTCTTTGAGGATTGACGGGCAGATGTAAAGGCTGTGACTAAAGTTAACAACCCTTGCTCTGCAAAGAACGCATTTGGCCAGCGGTTATGATCAGTGCCTCTTCCACGTCCACGACCTTTACAAGGTTTTCTAAGGATACTCATCAAACGCATACGTATCCAAGCGTCAAGAGGTTTGAAAGTGGTGTAGTGGCTATGTTTGAAGTATTCAAACCAGCCCATAAGGCACCGATTGACGTTTAAGATCATGCTTAGAAGGTTATACCCATTGGTGCGTTTTGTATATTGGCGTATCTTACTTTTCAGTTTGGCAATACTTTTACTTGCTGGGCAAGCGGAATCCACGCTCAAAATGATAGCCCAGAAAGTTGAAGCCTCCTTTTATTGACGCATCAACAATATGGGTTTTATCTGGGTGAAGTATGAGTTCTGCTTCCGATATCCATTCTTTAACAAGAGAAAGTGCAACTTCTGCATTCTCATGACTTTCGGGTTTGGGAATCCATACCCGACGTATCTTTTGAGGGACATACCTATTTTGGGTTAGTTGTTCTTGTACTTGAAATAGCCGTTTGTCCAATTCTTGTTTAAACTGGCGGATGTCAATGTGATCTACCCCTGCACCGCCTTGATTTTGTTTAACCTTGTCAAATGCTGAACGTAAATTTTCATTCAGATAAACTTTGTCGATCAGACCGAACCATTTTCCTCCTTTCACTCCATTTTCTAGAGCCGTCAACATACGATTCGTCCATACGGAAGGTTCTATCCACGACAATTTGGGCTCGACTTCTCCAACTTGTTTAGTCTGAGATGACACTGACGCTGGTTTGGCGGTTATACCGTATCCTTAATGTATAGATTATCGTATCCATCTTTCTGTGACCCTTTGCTCCACACGAATTACCATGCTCTTCACTACTATGGTCACTCTGACGTCTATTGTAGGGGCTGATTGCCAATCAACCCTGTTTTGTAAATCTTGAAATAAAGTTTACGCGGTATTAATCGAAAAGGCAGCATTTTATGCAGGGAAGATCAATCGAGATCATGTTTTCATCGATGGTAACAAACGGGTGGGTTTGATGACTACGATGATGTTCCTCAAAATAACTGGTATTCATTCGCATTTTATCAATATTGAACTCATCCAAATAATTTTGGTGCCATTGCATTGGTGATGGTATTCAAGATACAGGATACGCAACACCTTGACCTATAGGGAATCTTATGGAATTAAGAATAATGTGCTATTAATCTTTACAACACCGAAATCCACAATAAGCGGAAGAACAACTAACGGGACATGAATCCTTCCAGGAACTCGAACCCTCATCCCAATAGCTGCATGTACAGCTATGGAGCTCGCGCCAACCAGTATTACAATTATGTGCTCCACCGCGGGGAGTTCCATCCGAATCCAGTTCCCACATATTCCCATTCATATCAAACACCTGAAATCCGTTGGTACAATTGACATAAGATCCTGTAGGATCCACGCCCCAACCTGAATCCAAATCGCTACAATTCCCAATTACATACGTGTCCCCATAGGTATAAGTCGTTTCCAGAGGTCCCGCACAGGCTTGCTCCCATTCGGATGGTGAACACATCCGCTTCCCTACAGATGTACACGCTTGTTCTGCCGTGGTGAGGTTAAAGACACGCCAGGGAATTACTCCCGAGATGGGTGGATCATTTACTGTAGCAGCACTACCTTCTGAAGCGTCGGTCGCATCGGTTCGAGACGCTTCGTACACATCAATACAAAAGGTATCATCAATCAGAACCATGCCGATGGGGCATTCCAGTGTCGTTTCGGAACTACTTGAACTGGAACTGGAAGATGTTGTTGTGGTGGAATTTGAATCCATACTGGATGAACTGCTGGAACTCTCATCTAAACAACCACTTTGACCGGTTTGAGATGTATGAGTTGGATCAGGAGTGCTGGATGAATCGTTTTGACATGCAGTCCATACCACACTCATATAAAGAAATGTAAGAAGCGCTATCAAAGCGCAATACTGTAAAGATCTCATAAACGTATCCTCCATCGTTTCCGGGGTATGGCATCCGATATTTCCTTTTACACCGCACAATCGGCAGGATTATCGCTTACCTCCCCGTTACCAATCGTATTCAGGATAGCGATTCGACTTAATGAAGCTCCTCCTGAACGATGCTATGAAACATGAACAAATCCATTTCTGATAAATAGGGACGTCCATTTATAAAAAACGTAGGAGTTGCATCCACATCAAGAAAAAGCCCTTCCCGTTTGGATGCAACAATTTCCTGCCGCAAGCCTTGATTTTGTATATCCCGATCGTACCGAGTCATATCCAATCCGATTGCCGTAGCATAATTCCGATAATCCGTCTGATTCGAAAACTGATTAAATTCTTCATATGCTTTTAATAAATATGGAATTGCTTTATGTTGCTGCAATGCGGCTTGATATCCCATCGCCCCTTCGATGGAGTGTTGGTGACCCTTGATAGGAAAAAGTTTGATATACATCTTTACCTTTCCTTGCAACGCACCTTGGGTAATACATCGGTGAAGTTGAGGAATAATCACTGCACAGAAAGGACAACGGAGGCAGACATACGCTAAGAACGTAACGGGGGCATGGGCATCCCCGATCCGTGCGACACCTTGAAGATCCATATCCTGACTTCGGGATGTTCCATACTTTGTTTGGGCACGATGTAATAGGGACATCCGTATGGATTGCTCCGATTTTCCTTGTTTTGCTAACCAACATACCTGCTGTGCCATTAGGGTTGGGAGCAAGCATTGATTCTGCTGCAAACAGCGACTGATCGTTTGGTCGCAACAATCATATACGTACTCCGTTGTCATGATCCGTTCTGCAAGCGCTTTTTGGGGTGCATTAAGCTGGTTCCATTCAGAGGGATAGCTTCCTGCCCAGAAAACCAACGGAAGCATAACTAGTAAATTTACACCGATCAGTATACGTTTTAAATTAACCCGATTTCTCATCAGAAATCCTCCTTTTTGTTAGAAAATAATCAACCCCAAGTGGGGTGCGATCTCCAAGAGAGACCAACAACGCCAGACCAAACCATATAAAATCTCGAACCATGGTACCCATCGTTATGGGATCGTCATCTTCCAATGATTGGCTGGCAAAACATCCACAGGACATATCTAAACCTTGGGCAAGAGCCCACCCGAGTGCTATGATAAAAGCGAGCATCAATCCCACCATTACCCACGCAGCTGCTCGTGCTTGAAATCCGATTATGATAAAAACCCCGATAATCAATTCAATCATCGGAACGGTGATAGCGAAAAGATTGATCCATTCCAGGGGAAGAAATTGATAGGATGCAACATCTAGGGCAAACGATGCGGGATTCAACAGCTTGTGGTAGCATGCCATCAGAAAAACAATACCCAGATAGATGCGTATGGGAAACGCTATGAAACTAAAAATGGAAAACCGACCAAATCGTGTGTTTATCATGGGTGTACCAAATCCTTTTCAAACGTGTCCACCGGTTCCTTAATGTAGTAGACATTTTTGATACCATGTCCTGCTAACTCTTTTGCTAATTCTTCTCCGATGTGGACCAGATCTATTTCTCCATACACGATGACACGGGTAGGTGCTTTATTAACGATGTTCTGTAGATGTTCTTCGTGTACAGGTTCTAGAAAGTCATAGGGAATCGATAATGCCCCTTTTAAATGCCTTGCCTCATACTTTGTACGGTCACGGCTATCAATAAGCAAAATACGGGTATTAACGCCATCCGTTTTTAAATATTCCAATTGTTCGAACTCATCATAGGAAAGGGCGGTTGCTTCCCCTTGGGGTTCTGGACAGGGTACGAAAATGTTATACGGTTCGGAAGCATGCAGTGGAATTCCTGTATCTCCCCGTATACTATTCACAAGCAATCCCAACGCACCTGCTAGGATTACGATTACGATTGCTACGATTAAATCTCGGATGAAAGTCTTTACTAACGATTGAGACATGATGATTCCCTTCTATTTAATTCTTCGCGACGGATTAATTCCTCCAATTGCATTTGCTGGGTCGATTCCTCTTGATCCTCAAAATATGTCAATCGGTCGGTCAATCCTGATTGTTCTGTTACAACGTAGGGGGAGGAAAGTTTCCATCGGTACGATACCATAAAATACGCACGATGCTCGCCACTTTCATAAATCGGAACGCTTGAAAACACATGGTTATATGCATAGGATAAAGATAAGGTCAAATCCTTCCATACATGTAGCTGAACCTGAATTTCATTATCCCATTCCCAATCCATCCGATTCCGTTCTACTTCATAGGAAATGTAATATCCTGCACTCTTATAATAATTATCCCAAAAGAGCATAGTTTTTAAAGTGATTCGAAATGGTGGTTTAAAAAACGCAAGAATCGGTGCTGCATTGATATTTAATCGATGATATGCCGGATGTAAAGCTTGATGCCAAATAACACTACCAAGTAAATAGATATGAACCCAGTCACGAATGACAAAGGAAAGAAATTGACCCCATTCTAATCCAAACCGGGTACGACTGGTTTCTCGAAATGCCGTATACGCAATATTGATATAATGCTGCCAATTGGGTATTGGTTTTAACGAAGCCTGGAGGGTATGTTCTTCTTTAAACCAATATCCGTCGTTAAGATAGGAATCTCCTCCTTCAAGATAAATGAGCTGGGGTGCATAGTATAATTTAAACTCAAACCGCTTGTTAATGGTTAATCCCAGTTTACCATTAAGAGAGAACTGGCTAATAGCAGGATCCGGTTCCTGCCAGCGGGTATAGAACCGATTTTTTAAAAGACTTCCTTCCACAAATAAGTTCAGAGAATCTTTGGATAATGGAATACCACGTATATGCGTTCCCAACTGCCAATAGAATACATTCTGGCGAATAATGGAAGGATCATATTCAAATTCATTCGTAAGATAGGGATTGGATGAAAGACCCGAACTGATATCTGCATCCAATTCAAAAACGGAATAGGGATGGATCAAGTCATCTTTAACCAGATGGGTAAATAGACTTCGATCTTCTTCATATATTCGGAAAGGAATGGGTTTTGGAAGCGAATCAGATACAGAGGGGTTGGTGTCAGTACCGGGTTCCATGGAATCCATATACATGGTATAAAGTCGTTTGCGATTTGCTAAATGGGGATTCGAATCAAATTGTTCGTTTTCCAGGAGGTACCGAGCTTCCTTAAAATTTCCGCTCTGAATTGCAAACCATACTTGTAAACTCAGCGCTTCCGTATAATGTGGCGATTGCTCGTCGAATTGTTTTAGCGTACGAATTGCCCAAAATTGATTATCAATCTGATGATAAGCCAACGCTAGTTCCAGCATAAGCGTATCATGGAAATCAGGATCGTCTGTCCATTGTGGCAGCATGGATTTAAGATAGGGGATAAGGTCGGTATAGTTTTCATTCGCTTTATATTCTTTCAGGTGCTGCATGATGGTTTTATGAGATGCTTTTGGTTCCTGTGCGAATCCTATTGATGCTAGCAGTATTGAGCATACTCCCATCATGAGAAGTATGAGGATGTGTTGAATACTTTTATTCCAGGAAGATATTCTCATGAAAACATGTCCTTACTCATACACCGCATCTTTGCAGCATCGAAACCCTACAGCAGATGGATTCCAAGTAGTAGGGATATAGGTACATTGATGTAATAATAACGAATTTCCACAGTTGTATGCACCACCTCGAACCTGCGAAAACGAAGCGTCACTTGTCAATTCCCAAAGATTACCATTCATATCATACACACCATAAGTATTCCTACATTCAGGGAAGGAACCCGTTGGTTTTAATGTGAAATACGCTCCTTGGAATGTATCGATCCCATTGCAGGTTTCAGGTTCATATACCGAGCCATAACTATACAATAACTCATTCGGCCCTTGGCAAACCAATGTCCATTCGGAAGGTTCACATAATCGTTTATCGCTGTATTCACATGCCTGAATCGCTTCTTCCACCAAAGCGATGCGCCAGGGCATGACCTCGGCTTTGGATACTGCGTAGGATTGATCCTCTCCAGGGGAAGATTCAGTCGCGTCAGGTCGTGCTGCTTCGTAGGGATCTATACAGAAGATATTTTCAATTAATATCATATCAACAGGACATGTTCCAGGCTCTGTAGGTACAACTAACGTACAACTACGATCCGAACATTGATAATGTCGGTCGCAATCGCTGTCTGTGGTGCATTCATATTGACATTGGGTATGAATGCATTTTTTAGGAGATACGCAATCATTATCATCATAACATACTTGTTTAACAATGCATGATGAAATCATAAGTATTAAAATACTTATCGCTAACCAACTAAACCATGTGCTGCGAACCACTCCTATTCTCCTTCCTCTTCCGAAGCAAAACCAACAATATAACGAACACACTAAAAACTGCTCCTCTCCTCTAGAATATTATACCTAATTCAATAAAAGCCAAGCATAAATTATATATTTTTATGTGATCCTCCCTTTTATTTGAATTGAAGCACTAAAAATAACACCTCGATCAGGGATCCTGCTAGTTTTTCGTGATCCAGCATCCACAAAGTCTCAAAAAAAT
>CAYPZJ010000186.1:0-9402 GCA_964414635.1 uncultured Spirochaetia bacterium | reverse complement strand
TTAGCATCCATCAACATCAAAATTTAACACAATGAAAGATATATTTGATTCATTCCATATTGCGCTTCACTAAACAAATGATGATCCCCGATATCCCCAGCATAATTCAGAAGGATCGTTCCATAAAAGATCGCCAACAAACAACTAAATGCATATTCCCAAGAGGATACCATTCCATAAGACTCCAAGAAAACTGCATGAGTTCCCTGAGGTAATAATAAGTGGAGAATTGCCAAATCCACAACTGGATTCCCCCAATGAATATCGCCCCAATCAATAATACCCACCAGTTGGCTTTCTTGGATGATTAAGTGGCGGGGATACAAATCCCCATGCACAAGGGATGCTCGAGGTGGATAGTTGGGTTGTTCCAATTGCTCAATAAAAGAATAATATGGTTCGATACTATCTAAATATCCTTGTTTCACGCACGTTTTTAGTTGGTTTATGGTTCGATATTTTCTCTTTTGAACATGCGCTTTATCAAATCGATCCCCAGGAAGGTTTTTGGGTAATGAATCTTTGGATATCCCATGGAGGCTCTTCAAAAAGAAGGCTAGCGATTGCCCAATTTGGCATCGTTGGGTATCGGATAATGTAATCCGGCATGCCGTTTCTCCAAGAAGGAATTGGTATCCATAAAATGGATAGGGGAAGGAAGCAGTTCCTTTACAAACATACTCGGGATAGGGAATTTGTAGTGGAAGTGCTTGTAACTGAGGAAGAATAGCAATCTCATTCCGAAGATTATCCACTGCAATTTTTCGTCGAGGAAAGCGGAATACCCACCTATTATTCACCAAATAGGCAGTATTATCCCACCCCTCATTAAAAGCATAGAACTCATGCAATTCAAGAGATGGAAATTCTTGTAAAAGCAATTCCCTTGCCTGATTTGGGGTTAGTGGAATATCTGATTTCCAAGAAGCAAGCATATCCATGAATATATATATAACGTTTGTTTTACCCAAAATGCATACGTGGGTGTATATTGAGTAAATGTAAACCTTTAAAGTAGATTTAGAATACACACCAAGATGTTTCATTTAAGGAATATATTCTTACACGATGCTCCTACATTCATTGATTTCCAATCATTTTTTTATTAAACTCTGCCCTGGAGCGATGTATGGATTTTACCTCCACAAATGTATTATATGCGTTGGGACTAACCATATTCGCAGGATTATCCACGGGAATTGGTAGTGCGTTAGCGTTTTTTGCTAAACCATCAAACACCCGATTTCTTGCTGTTGCACTGGGATTTTCTGCTGGAGTTATGATTTATGTCTCTTTGGTGGAAATATTTCAAAAAGCGAAAGATTCCCTAATTACTGCTTCTGATGTAACTACCGGAACCTGGCTAACCATCGCTGCTTTTTTTGGAGGCATTTTTCTAATTGCAATCATTGATAAATTGGTTCCTAACTTTGAAAATCCCCATGAACCTCGAAGTGTGGATGCTGTAGAACGGATTGAACCTATAGATAAAGACCAATCCAAACGAAGTTTGCTTCGAATGGGACTATTCACCGCCCTTGCTATTTCCATCCATAATTTCCCTGAAGGACTAGCAACCTTCACCGGTGCTTTAACCGACCCTGCCCTTGGAATATCCATAGCTATTGCCATCGCAATCCATAATATTCCTGAAGGTGTCGCCGTATCGGTTCCCATTTATTACGCCACTGGCAATAAGAAAAAAGCCTTCTTTTATTCGTTTCTATCTGGATTGACCGAACCAGTAGGTGCAATTATTGGGTTTGGGATTCTGTACTGGTTTTTTAGCGACCTAGTGTTTGGAATCCTTTTTGCAGGAGTGGCTGGGATTATGGTTTTTGTTTCTATTGATGAATTGCTTCCTGCTGCACGGGAGTATGGGGAACATCATTATTCCATTTATGGATTAATCCTTGGTATGATGATTATGGCGGTTAGTCTGGGGCTATTTGTATAACACAAAAAAGACACTAAAAACAGCGGTTTCTTTTTTTGTATGTTAGGTGGTATAATCCAACACCTCAATCATAAACCATTAATAGGTACGTAATAGAATGCAGAAGAGAATCAGAATTATTTTACTCGCTTTATTAGCCGTATTTGGGTTAAGTGTAATAGTTGTACAATCACAAATAACAGATCCGACTTCCTCGGCTTCCAATGCCTCCAATTCAAATCCCCTTTTGGTGGATCCGCCACCACCATTGGTTCAAATAGATGGGCGTACATCAGGGGGGTTAGGATTATATGCAATTAATTTGGAAGCCTGTGAGGCTTGCGTACCCTATCAGGCGGATAAGAAATTATTTGATAATCGATGTATGCGATGTCATAGTTTAGCCCGAGTTATTAACGCTCCTTATTATGATGATCAGTGGTACATGATTGTTGCACGAATGCTGCGAAAGCGCAATATTGGAACTACGCTTGAAGAAGGGCGTCGTATTGCATCATTTTTAAAGTTTTATTCAAAAAAAGTAGCGAATGAACCTCAACTTTTCCCCAATGTAATGGTAAAAATCTTGTGGGACTATCGCGATTTTCCTCTCTCCAATGATTCCTTCAACTTTCTCCCAGAAACGCAACCCCAGCGACTTTCCCTTCGATGGGTAGTCTACCAAATGTTGGATAAATATGGAAACCTAGCATCGAAAATGGGATACAAACCGCTTCCTAAAAGGAAATTATCGGACAAGGATTTGCTTTCGATTTTCGCTTATGTGACACGTGATCAGGGAATCCAACAAACATTCTTCCAAAAGTTAGAACAACATCCTGGTTATGCAGTTATATTGCAGGCTTATAAAGCTGCTCAAGGTAATTCCACAGAAGGCAAAGGGGTGGAAGATGTTTTACGGGAATCCAAATTAACCGCTTCAGGTAATGGAGCCGCCCTTTATGCGCGGTATTGTGCATCGTGTCATGGGCAACAAGGGCATGGGAATATCGGACCCATGTTGAATCACCCTTGGTTATTGAATGTATTTATTAATAATTCTCCCGAGCTGTATGCAAAAACTCTAGAATATGGGCGCCCTGGGACACTAATGGCTTCGTATATTCACAAAAATTATGGTATTTTTAACACAAACCAAATCGAAAACATTATTCATTTCTTTGAAGAACGGTGGTATAAGCAATACAATTTTGCCCCGCTGGAATTACCTATCTATCCATTACAACATGAATCCACGGAAGAGGAAGGAAAGCAATTATTCTCAAATCTTTGCATTCGTTGTCATGGTAACAGAGGGGAAGGAGGGATTGGTCCTGCTATTCGGAATTATTTTTTTATTGGATATGAAGACTACCTTCCATCAAACGCACAGCAGCATCACGATCTTCGGGAGATGGATCCCTTAACCATTACAAATCAAGCACTCCGAGCAATTATTAAAACAGGTCGCAATGATATGCCCGGGTTTGGGAGTTCAGAAATGGATGATCCAACTATGATTTCACTCGAGGATATCCAAGTGGATTCGATCATCCGCTTTCTTCGTAATAATCCCATCCGTGTTCCGAAGTACTAATACAATTCACAATAAATTGGCTTACCCGTACAAAGCGAGACCCATCTGATTATACTTGCATGAACCTTTCGCATTCAATCAATTGGTTTCAATGTGAAGCAATTCTTTTTATTTTACATAAACTACTTTCTTCCTACCCATATTGGAATTCTATATCAAACGGCTGTTTTCATTCCTACCCAAAGAAAAGTGATTAAGGCATTTTTTAAAGCGCACGATATTCAAACAAGAGACCTGACGATATGGAGTAGCAATTATGGTAAAGTATTTCATACCCATACTCATAGTAGCGGTTAGCGTAGGTTTTATTCTAACTGGATTTGTTGGAGCGGACCGGATCGAAAATCGACCCATGATTCATCTCAAAGTGGACGAGTTCCAAACTAAGGATGATTGGATGGTAACCTATTCTCGATGGAGATCCCCTCATTTTGGTTATGTAAATCAGGCGTTGGATATGGAACCGGAACCAGCCTATGAATGGTTTGATGTGTTTAGTTGTGGAGATGAATTCCCATGTGATAAAGTATTACCCGAATTCGCGTTACGTGATGTACGAGAACGCGTTCAAACCTTTCTGGCAGTTCGAGCTCGGTTTGATTATCAAGCCAATAATTGGTTTGCGATTGAGCCAGCCTATTCTCGATTAGCGGGAAAACGAATGAATGAACCCAATATACCAATTGAAGAAGAAGACTTGGTGGAATATTTTGATCCCACCGATCTACGAACAAACAAACCGATGGATGGATCAACAACCGTTGTAGAACGCCCCTATTTCATTCGTCTTTCAGGACGAACAAAAACCTTGGAGCTATGGATTTGGTCAAACGGCAAAGATTATACATTGGAAGCCCATGTTGAAGATTTCCGTGGAGTTACTCATATCATTCCAGGGGCAAGCTTGAAATACCGAGGTTGGCAAAAAATCCGAATCGATATTCCTGAATACATTCGTCAATCACACTATGAAATTCCCGAACGTCGTCCTTTAAAATTCCTGCGTTTAAAAGTCTTCGGGAATGCCGATACCAACTATGGTCCCGCTCAATGGTATTTCTATTGGTTTACGGCTTGGTCAGATCCACTATTGGATCATTATGATGGGCAGTATCTGGAACACCATTCCGATGATTTATGGGACGCTCGTTGATATTAATATAGTTGTCCTCATATACTTATAAATCGGGATAGGAATACATGAATTCGCACATCCCGGTCTTCTACCCCCCTACACAAGAAAATCGAATATCTTACAAAAAAAGCTAAAGTATTTTCATGAATACACGACAAAGATAATACCTGGCTGAATACATGCACCTATTCGGCCAAGTAAGTGTTTCAATTTGGCAAAATTTTGTGAACACTTCTTTCTCTCAGTCCTCCTGGAAAATGAAGGCAGCGAATCCCCAAATTCACTGCCTTTTTTTATTTATCCTTACAATCTTTTTCTACGCAACCAACCATATAATCCCCCTGTTAGCATTAATACACCAAAGCTGACTAAACCATAATAAGGAAACGCATCAATCAAGCGTGCAGGAACTTCTTGATAGATCTGAATCGTAAGTCCACCTGTAAGTAAATACTGTAAATCCCTGCGTAAAATATTATACAAAGCGTATGTCTTAACCATATTTCGCTGGCGGTATACAAGTTTCAGTTTTTGATAATCCAATTGGGTTTGATGGGTCGATTGAAAACAATAGTGATGGGGTTGAGTTACACATAAATCGTTTGTGGACTCGAAAAAATCCTCCACACCATGGTACGCTGAATCAACTCGAAACACGCTTTTACTCGCATCTACAAAAACCAGCGGTAATCGTACCGATACATCCGAATCCCATTTATACATCGCATCCCATACAGCACCATCAATCTGACATTGTATTGTTCCTGATAACACAAGTTTCGTTTTGTTCCTGGGATGCAAAGGCACTTCAACAGTGGCTCCATCGTCTTTTAAAACGGTTTCTTTTAGTAAGATAAAACCATTTTCTGCAATAGGATTTGGAGGATTGAGTAAAAATAAAATAAAAAAATAACATGATGAAAGTAGAGCTACCGCAGCTACTATTAATATTCCATACTTTACTATCGCATTATTCGGTATATTCAAGAATTGCCTTCTGCATGATATGATTGAGCTGGTGTGCAACATGACCCCAGGTGAATTCTTTTATGCGTTCCAGTGAAGCTAAACGAAACGATGCTAATTGTATCGGATTGTATATCAGCGCATTCATCGCTTGTTTGATAGCATAACTTGAAGCCTTGGGTATTAGGTATCCATTGTTATCAAATATTTCATTAATCCCCGCAATATCAGTTCCAATCACCGGTAAACCACATGCCATCGCTTCTAACATCACATTCGGCATTCCTTCCATATAAGACGGAATTACTAAACAATCATGGGTTTGATAAATGTACCGGAGTTTTTCTTTAGTTACCCAATCTGTTAATGTAACAAAAGAGCTTGCCCGATTTTTTAGTATCCAGTTTTCTATCTTTGAATTATACGGTCCATTACCCACAAACGTAAATCGAAACGGCATCTGATCTTGAACCTCAGCATTCAGAGCGTCAAGTAAAGGTTCCACCCCTTTTTCTCGTACAAAACGTCCAACAAACAGAAATCGTAGGGGCTCACCAGGTGAATAATCATCAGCCGGTGAAAAAAAAGAATCATCCACTCCATTAGGTATCATGGAGACGGTTTGATGAATTCGATCCCCTGTCTTTTGGGCTAACTGTTGCAAACCAACACTATTTGCAATGAGTGCACTCGTATGTTTCCAGACACGCCGGGTAATTCCATGGGTAATCATATGCCAAAATCGTGAAAAAGCAAATGGATAACCTGGAACATCCGCTCCCCGAAGCAATACCACGTAGGGAATATGAAATTGAAACTTTAAATCGAGTGCTACCATGCCCGATGGGATTCCAAAAAAAGAAAGGATTATATCAAATCGATTTTTTGAACAAAGTTTGACACAATATAAACGCGCCTGCTTTACGTAAGAATACATTTCTAATGGATTGGAACGATCTTTCCGTTTACGTCTAGACGCGATTCGATGGACGGTTCCTTGATCATTCTCTTCCAGAATGGGCAAATCATCAAAATGTGTGGTTACGATATGTACCCGATGCCCCTGACTAACTAATTCCCGAGCAATATGTTGAGTAGCATTGCCTGCTCCTCCTCCTATCGGAGGATATTCATAATTAAGAATAAGAATAGATCGACTCATGTGTATTACAGCTTAAAATTAAAATCGAGAAAAGTCCAAGGAATATCAAATTTGGCTTCAATCTGTTTACATAATGCTTGCACACCTAATGTCTCCGTTTTATAATGTCCACCAAGAATTACGTTGACATTACGCTCCATCGCCCAAAACATACCTGCATATGCAATCTCGCCTGTGATAAGCGTATCCACCTGATATTCAGGTGTTTCCAATAAGGCTCCCATCCCACCCCCTGTAAGTATTCCCACGCGTCCAACCGAATCTGGCCCATAAGGCAAGACCTGGCAAGTATGATTAATAATGGATTCTGTATGTTGAACAAATTCTGCCAAAGTATAGACTGTTCCATCGCTTTTAGCGGCTAACCCATAAAACCCCAATTGTTTCCCATCATATAATGCCCAACTTCCTTCTTTCTTCAATCCCAGTGCATGTAACAGCTGAATATTGTTTCCATAGATCGGGTGCCCATCCAGGGGTAGATGACAACCATAAACGTTTAGCTTGTGTTCAAACAACGGTTCCAACTTACGAACTAAAAGATCATCATAAACCTGATCCGCTTTCGCACCTTTCGTAATCCCATGATGAACAATAAGCATATCTGCTCCCCATGCTACCGCTTTCTCATACGCTTCTGGAAACGCATCTACAGCACAGGCAATTTTATCCACTTCCTGCTTTCCTGCAAATTGCAACCCATTACCTACTTCTGAATAATCATCGAGCATTAGCAATTCATCAAGGTACCGGACTAGTTGGTCTCGTTGCATGTTCATCCTCCTTAGATGGCAAATAGTTGATTGATCCAGACGGTCATCGAACCCATATTTCGATTATTCCATGTGTAATACGGTATAGCCTTCAATGTGGTTTTACGAAAATCGGGTGGTGCTTGTCGGTATAGCACCTCTTTCCATCCATCATGGGATACGATCCATCCTTCACCTGTGATAACCACAACTCCCTCTAAAAGGGTTGGATCATATTGTTCGGCAAGTTTGGAATCATTTCCTACAACAAGGTAATGTACTGGCTCAGGATTATCAAGCTCTTCCACACAATAGACGAGAGGTCCTCGTGTGAATGCTACTTTCCCAGAATTCGGTTGAATCTGTGGATGCGCATAATGAGTATGAATTTCCATGGGAAATTGCAGGTGGATTTCATCTTTGGGATTCCAAGCACGCTGAATCAATAAATAACCACACTCAACCCGGTTTACTGTATCCACCAATTCCCCATTAATGCGGATCAATGGTGCTGAACACCATCTTGGGATACGGAATTTCATACAAAGATCCATGGGTGAATTTGGATCTAAGACAAGCCTGACCTCACCTTCCCATGGAAAACCAGAATCCATATCCACATTCATTTTTCCTTGTGGAAAATCCCATTCCATCCGATTGCTAATATATTGATGAATGATTAACGTTTGATCATCCACAGTGTAGATATAATCACCTAATGACGCTAACAAGCGTAATACATTGGGAGGACAGCACGAACATTCAAAAAATGGACTGCGTTGTTTATCCCCATGGCTGGCTAACGGATTATCATAAAAAAAACGTTCTCCATCAAGTGAAACGCCACTTATTATCCCATTGTACAAAGCTGTTTCAATAATATCAGCATACGTTGAATCGCAATCGATCTGAATCATCCGTTGTGCCCAATAAACCAACCCGATTGATGCACATGTTTCGGCATACGCGGTGTAATTTGGGAGATCATAGGGTTTGGTAAACCCTTCGTTGTGGCTTGAAGAGCCAATACCGCCGGTTAAGTATAGTTTTTTGGTGACTAAATCATTCCATAAGGTTTTACAAGCATCTAATAAACTGGGGTCATCTAATTCCCGTGCCAGATCTGCCATGGCTGTATACATATACATTCCCCGAACCGCATGACCAATCACTTCTTTTTGCTCTCGTATTGGAAGGTGCGCTTGGGCATATTCATAATTGGTTTTCCATGGATATCGACTCGCGCCACCTCGCTTTTTGGCTTCCTCATCAAAATAATGGGGTTGGTTGCCACGCTCTTCTATAAAATACGCACTTAATTGCAAATAATCCGGATTACGAGTAAGCTTGTAAAGTTTGATAAGTGCTAATTCTATTTCTTGATGTCCGGGATAGCCTTTTTGTTGTTCAGGATTAGGACCAAACAGGTCCCGGATTAAGGCAACATAGCGCTCCATCGTTTTTACAAACCGATTATCACCTGACCACATAAAATGAGCAACTGCCGCTTCAATTAAATGCCCAGCACAGTATAATTCATGTTGATCCCGAAGATTCGTCCACCGATTCTCTGGTTCAAATTGGGTATAGTATGAATTGAGATAACCGTCTTCCTCCTGAAGTTGGATAAGTGAATCAACTATATCTTTCACCTGCGCTTCCAATTTCGGATCAGGAAAATGAATTAAACTATAACAGGCTGCTTCCAACCATTTGGCGATATCCGAATCCCAAAAAATGTGAGACTTTTTTGTTTCTCCCGGTTCCCATGCTTTTTTAATCGCTTTAATCCGGTTGGTTTGTTCACAGATCGGAAGAGCACACGTCTGAACTCCAGTCACGTGAAACGATCTC
>CAYPZJ010000185.1:0-9417 GCA_964414635.1 uncultured Spirochaetia bacterium | reverse complement strand
GAAGAGGGACTATCATGAATCATTCAAACGGCGAACCTAACGACCAAAAACCGACAGCAGCATCCGAACCAATTCCTGTAAAAGTAGTCGATATTTCCTTATCCACCTTTGGGTTTGTTATTTTCTTAAAAAATCCATCCGAGGATCGAACCCTCCCTATTTTTATTGGAGTACCTGAAGCCCAAGCTATCGCTGTCCAATTCAATAAATTAAAAACCCCCCGTCCCCTGACCCACGATTTGTTTAAAAATATTCTGACACTTGTAGATTGTGACATTGTGAAAATTGTTGTATCTGATCTGATCGATAATACTTATTATGCCCGCATCTATTTCCGTATTAAGGAAAATAAATTCCAAGTGGATTCTCGTCCTTCCGACGCAATCGCCCTCGCGCTCCACTTTGATGCTCCAATAGTTGTTATGCCCCATGTCATGGAAGAAGGGGCGATTCCCATTAAAGAAGGGAATTTACAAGGAGACCCCGTTCCAGAAAAAACAAAATTTGAGCGAATGCAAGAAGATTTAAAACGTGCCGTTGCTGAAGAACGATATGAGGATGCAGCACGGTTGCGTGATGAATTAAAGAAATATACGGATGGGAATTAGTTGGTGTGACGATCAATACGTTCTTTTAAAGCGGAGCGTGATTCAGCACCCACTACGCGATCAACAATATCTCCACTTTTATAGAATAAAAGGGTGGGAATTCCGGTGATCCCATTTTGTTGCGCATGAACCGGATTCTCATCCACATTCACCTTTACAATTTTTAGTTGCTCGCCATATTCATCGGCTAACTTTTCAAGCTCCGGCGCAATAATCTGACAAGGTCCGCACCACGGAGCCCAAAAATCTACTATGGTCAACGTATCGGATTTGATTACTTCGTTTTCATAATCATTATCAGTTATATGTTTTAAATTTGCCATGGATTCCTCCGAGTCATATTAACTTTTCGCTACTATCAAAAATATAGTAATTTTTAACCAGCGTCAAAGTTTCCAATCGTTACTCGTTACCCTTACAGAAAATCAAACCTATTCGTACCACATACGATTGGGTTTGATTATATTATTAAATATTTTCCGCAGATAACACGCAAAATTACGTATCTACGGTAATCTCAGAGGATAGTATGACAAAAAAAAGAAAAAACAAACCACCAATAAAGAAAAACGGATCCACTTCTGCTTCTAAAACAATGAAAGCGATGAAAAATCCCTCAAGACCAGCGTTACTGCCCCTTATACTTATTGCCTTTAGTTGTTTAGTGCTTGGGTATATTGCAGGCAATCTTACACCAATAGTATCGAGTAAACCCCTAAAACCACCTATGCTTATTTCCAAAGAAATTCGAGAACAAGGTTATCAATTTACAAGTCCCCTTCTGGATTGCGGGGAAATTTCGTATACCATGGATAATCAATTCACCCACACGCTTTCGCAGCGTTTGAATGAAATACAGCAGCAGTTCGCCGATATCACAAGTTCGGTATATTTTCGTGCGCTAAAACATGGTGCTTTAGCCGATCTAAACCCAGATATTCGATATTCCCCAGCTAGTTTATCTAAAATTCCGATCATGATTGCCTATTTCAAACATGTCGAACATTACCCAAGTATTCTAGAAAAAAAATTAGTTTATTCACATGATCCTTCGTACTATGATGTTATCTATAAACCAAAAGAACAGATGATCGACGGGAATGCCTATACCATAGAAAATCTTATTTATCGGATGATCGCATTTTCAGATAACGCTGCTCGGGTCTTGCTAATCAATGATGTATTCAATCATATAAATCATTATGATCCAAACCTGGCGGTATCGGTTGATGCCTACTCCAAACTCCATTCTGATCTGTTGTTGGAATCGCCGGATACGGAAAATCCGACCCTTACCACCAGAGAAGTGGCAAGTTTTTTCCGGATATTATATAATGCCTCGTATATTAATCGAGATTATAGTGAACGTTCCTTACAAATATTGAGCCACTCTACGTTTAACGAAGGATTGCGTAAGGGAATCCCAGCAAAGACGATGATAGCCCATAAATTTGGAGAAGATTATATCGGAAGTAAACGAGAACTCCATGATTGCGGAATTGTTTATCATACAAATGGTCCCTACATCCTCTGTGTAATGACGCGGGGAACAAACAACACTCAACAAGCTCAGCTCATTTCATCGTATTCAAAGACAGTTTTCGAGGAAATGAATAACCTACCATAAAATTAAGGAATCAAATCCATACTTAACACCGAATACCCTGAGATCCCGTACATAGTCTATGGCTTAAATATATCACTGTTTTTAAACGAATTTTCACAATAATTATCCCATACCTAACATATCAATAAAGCAAAGGTGACCACAAGAGCCACTCCTATAAAAACGTTAATGGGAAGAGTGAATTTTGTGTTTACAGACCGTTATTGAGATATTACCTCTATACCAAGAAAATATCTAAAAGAATCCGTATGAAATCTATTGTTTTGTGTTTGTACTGATATGAAGGAAAATGCCGATTATGTTGGAGGATCATTTTTCCAAACGATACATTGCGCAGGGCAGTTCTGGATAAGTTCTTGTAAATCATCTTCATCCGGTAGGGGTTGAGAATATACTTCGGCTAAATCATAATCATTAAACCGAAAGTATTGCGGGAGCTGCTCCACACACTTCCCACAGGATGTACAATCATCCTGGATGATGGCGAGCTTTTTTTTCATATGATTATCCATAAAATAAACACGAAAGGATACTCAAAAACGATTGAAATGTCATTGCTCACGATACCATACGGAACCGATCTCTATCAACCGCTAACAGCATGGTTCCTTTAAGTTAAGGGTCATTCACTCCTTATTCGTATAGGCTACCAACAGGGGTGAATATCACTCACAATGGAAGAACAATCGTATCGGAGTATTCGCATTTAGGAAAATAGTAAAACCCATGAATAGGTCAACTCTCTTTGTTTTTCTAGTTGCGCTGGTCTTGTATGGGGGCATCGCTGTGTTATTCGCACAGGAAGGACCCCGTATGATACCTTCTCCCAGTCAGCTATCTGTCTATTCATCCTTCGTTCTGTCTACGATTACACTTCCGGTTCCATCGGAACAAATCCATGAATATATTGAAACCGCATATGAATATGTGGAATCATTCAACACAAGTGCTACTGCTGAGTATCAAGGATTTTCTGGAAAAGTTGTCCCCTACCCTCAATTGTTACCTTCTTATCAGGGGGATATTCTAGCAGTTTCTTTAACGCCAGATGGAACCCAGGTGGCAGTAGCAGGAAATAAACGAGAAATTTCAATATATAACCTCCCTCGACTTACTCAATTACAGCTTGCCCTTCGACGAGCTACCCATGAAACAAAACCCATTGAAGCGTTATATGAACCGGTTCGGCTAAAGGGGCATCGTGATCTCATACGATGGATTTATTTGGATTCTTCAGGTGAAACCTGCTTTTCGGCTGGAAATGATGGTGCATTGTATCAGTGGGATGTACCCAGTGCTTCCATACAAGATACAGTTGCTTTGCAGAATTGTCCCATCCTTACTGCTGCTTACCATCCACGCTGGAAAGTCCTTGCGTTTTATAACTGCCGACAAGATAGAACCAACCAACCTAGCTATGCCTTACATATTCATCAATTGAATCCCCTAAATGAAGTGCTTGAAGTACCAGATCGTCAGATCGAGGAACAGGTGATTTGGTGCTTGACCTGGGGTCATCAGCATAGTTATTTAGCCTATGGAAATGACCAGGGGGACGTGATGATCTATGACGCGATTGAACAACGCGTGATTGCGAACCCCATCCTTTCAGATGGTGCGGCTGTTGGATTTATGACGTTTACAGAGGATGACTCATTTTTTATCGTGGGAGATACCCATGGAAAAATCGGGATCTATGAAACGCTGTCTTCCTGGAAGGAGTGGGGAACCCTATATACTCAGTTGAATCAAGAAATATGGACAGGAACTTTACTATTACAGGATGCATATTTGGTTATAGGTGGAGATCGGGGGCTAGAAGTCTTTCGTTGGAAAACGAAAGAGCAAACGGATCAGCTGGAAATTGGTTCTGTAGAAGCATTGGATGCTTCACCAAATCAACCGGGATTATTTGTATGTGATGATGCAATGTACCCCGGAAAAGGAATGATTTGGCGAATGGCACGAGGAAGACAGATACCTGGTCGATCAGCACAATCCAGACACCTTCGCAATTCTTCTTATTTTCCTTCCTCCACAATCCCTGTGGAAGAACGTCGAAATCAAAACCCATGAGTTGAACTTTTCTGCGGATTTGTTATTTTTAGGCTACCTTAATAGAAATGTGTTGAAAACCCGAGGAACATCATGAAATTGAGTATTCGTTATAAACTTCTAATACCGATTGTAGGAAGTATTATCATCCTTATCATCGCCTACGGTGTGTTATCCATCTTCACCATCGGTTCTACCTTATTTAAAACCCTCCCTGAAATTTATGAACTTAATCTACAGCATGTTGAAAAATGCTTCAAAGAAGCAGAGCAAAGGCAAACCGTTTCCGAAAACCTCAAGCAAATGTTATCCGAAAATCCTGAACTACTGTTATCTACAAAGCAGATTGAACAACTTATGGAAACCTATAATCAAAAAAGTAAGGTTCCATCTAGTACCCTTGCTTATGTTCAAGAACAATTACAATCCATAAAGTTTAACTACGACGCAACCCTAATCGTATTCGATCAATCTTATACGGTAGTAGCAAGTAATGTGGAATCCTTAATTGGCACAAGCTATTCTGCAGAAAAAGCTGCAGCGCTCGAAAATTCAAACCCAGAAAATGGCGAAACCATTCTATTAAATGATATTTCTTATCTCGCAGATGGGCATACCTACAAGGACTACTCATTAGTGATGTTAATTTCGGAAGATGCATTGATGAATCTTTCTGGTTATTTGATCATTATGATTTTGGTTTTTGCGGTAATCATTATACTGGATGCGTTTTTTATTGTGATTATTGTTGTTCGAAAAACAATTGATAGACCGCTTCAAGCAATAAAAACTGTTATGGATAAAATAGCCGCTGGGGATTTTAGTGAACGCATAACCATCAAAGGCAATAATGATGAAATCAGCTTCCTATCAAAAAATCTCAATAGCATGGCAGATCGAATTGAAGACATTTTTACCCAAATCCAAGATACCTCAAGCCGGGTGGAAACCACAACTCATTTGCTACGAGATATCGTTGATTCCTCTGCCCCGTTGTTTGAAAAAATGGTTGCTTCTATTACAAAAATAAACGAATCCGTACAATCCCAATTTTCTTCTGTAGAAGAGACTAGCGCAATTGTTGAACAAATGGTGAGCTCTGTTGAGTCGGTGGGCAGTCATATTGATAATCAATCCTCTGCTGTTTCCCAAACAGCGGCATCTGTGGAGGAAATGGCAGCCTCTATTAATTCGGTTGCCAATATCACAGGAAAAGCGAATACGGTTGCTAAAAAATTAGCAGATGTCGCACAAGAAGGATCCCGATCGGTGAAAGCGTCCATTGAAGCCATTCGGGATATTGAGATTTCTTCAAATCAAATTTCTGAGATGGTGGATCTGATTTCCAATATTGCAGAACAAACCAATTTACTTGCTATGAACGCGGCAATTGAAGCGGCTCATGCCGGTGAAGCAGGAAAAGGGTTTGCTGTAGTAGCCGATGAAATCCGTAAACTAGCCGAGGATAGTGGGAACTCTGCTGAAGAGATTGTGACCATCATTACCGAGATTCTTGAAAAGATATCAAATACCGTGAAACTGGCTGAACACGCTGGAGAAGGCCTCACCAATATGATGGAAGATATCGAAGAAACCACACAGATTAACCGAGAAATCAACGAAGCCATGCAGCAGCAGGACAACGCCGCAAATGAAGTACTGAAAACCATTACTTCCCTAACACAGATTACGGAAGAGGTGAAAAGCGCAACCGTTATACAACGCACTGGAAGCAGAGAAATTTTAAATACGATTGAACATCTGCAGCAGATCACCCAGATTATTGTGGAATCCGTTCTTGAAGAAACCGATACAAATCAAGCCATCACCGAAGCAATCCACCGTATCCAAGCCGTTGCAGACGAAGACACAACCGTGGTTAATACGCTCGCATCGGCTATGAGTTTCTTTAAAGTAGGATCCGAACGAACAATCGAGCCCGAAATCAAAGGGGTTATGCCTGCAGAAGAAGAATTGATAAAACCATTGTGACCTATCCCTTTTCAGCTTGCTCCCACAAATGAACCTAAGGATTCAAGTTTTACCCTTAAGAATCGGATTTTTTTCCTGGGTTTCTTGGGAATGAGAACCTATTATAACTATTAGGTACAATGACTAAATTGGGGTCATCTTGTGCTACTAATGGAATATTCCTAATCGGAATAATCCAATGAATTCAGATCGGATATGTTTTGTAGGAGTCTGTTATGCAATCGTTGTTATCAAAACCAGCTTTCATTTTACAGGTATTCTTCCTTGTTATCATATTGGGAGGGCTAGCCTGTTTTTTGGGATGTGATGATACCTATGAATTTGAAAAAGAAACGTACCTCCGCTTTCTAAATCTTATCCCGAATGCCGGGGAACTAGATGTTATCGTTGCCTTGAACAACAACCAGCAATTTTCTGACTCCCAATATATTTACCTCTATGTGGATTATCTGGAAACCTCGGGTGAGGGCGATGTGGGAACCCCATTACAAGACCTGTCAACTCCTTTTTTCAAAACATTTGAAGCCACTGCTTTAACTGAATTGTACGTTACCCATCATGTTGATCCCACTGTCACAAATCCATGGGAAAGTGTGATTGGATTCATTCCAGATGTAAATCCATCTGAAACCCTTCACCCCATTGAAAACACTTATTATACATCCCTTGCGATGGGTATGATTAACCCGATAGAGGATACCTCCGAAAACATTTATCAAAATTCCAAACAATTCCGCACGATAGCTAGTACGGGTGGCACAACGGATCCTACGCAGGCGCAACTACGATTTATAAATGCCAGTGCCGATGTACGTGAATTTGATATTTACGATCGCGAGGATTTATCCACCACAGACCCGATTATTTCCTCTGAATATGCAACCATACCTAGCACCTATTTATCTGTAGAACCAGGTCAGCTGTCAGCTAATCGATTCGGATTATCGGTCACAGGAACTTCCATACAATTTTATGAATTCCCTACGGATTTAGAAACCTGGGTCGTTGAAGCTGGACAACGCTATTTAGTTCTTGTTGTAGGCGTGTATCACTTGTATCGTCACCCAGAAGCAGATCCACCAACCAATGTTGCTGAAATCATGGATCAGGTGGAAGGTAAAGTCATTCTGATTCAGGAATCATAACCTACGGTTTTGAAACAGCTGCTTTTTATTGAACCATTTTTTGGGGGATCTCATCGGGCATGGATTGAAGGATACATCCGACATAGCCGGCATAAAATTCAAACGTGTACCTTGCCGGATCGATTCTGGAAATGGCGTATGCATGGGGGTGCCATAACCTTAGCTCAAGCATGGGAACAGATTGACGGTATACCCGATTTAATCATTGCAAGCGATATGTTGGACTTATCGACCTTCCTTGCATTAACTCGTAAAAAAACGGCAAATATCCCTACAGTCTGTTATTTTCATGAAAATCAACTCGCCTACCCGTGGTCCCCAAGCGATCCCGATCCGCTAATCGGGAGGGATCTCCATTACGGTTTCATCAACTTTTCATCCGCATGCTGCGCCGATTATGTATTGTTTAATTCGAATTATCACAAACAACAGTTCCTTCAGGATACACAACAGTTGATTAAATCCATGCCAGATAATATCCCCTATACAGCTTGGGAACAACTCCAAAAAAAAAGCCAAGTGCTTCCCTTAGGGTTGGATTTGCAGCAATTAATGCAACAATCACGTAAAGCCCTCTCCAAATTACCATTGATTTTGCTATGGAATCATCGATGGGAATATGACAAGGATCCAGATACATTTTTCTCGGTGTGTCGGGCTTTAAAAGACAAACATATTCCATTCCAGCTTATCTTACTGGGTGAATCATACCGGGAAATTCCATCCGTTTTTAAACAAGCATACACTGATTTTTCATCAGAGATTATTCATTCTGGGTATGTGGCAGATCGAAAATCTTATGAGAAATGGTTACATAGTGCGACTGTAATCCCAGTAACATCTCGCCAGGATTTTTTTGGGATCAGCACAGCGGAAGCCATCGCAGCGGGATGTTATCCTTTTGTCCCTGATCGGCTGGCTTTCCCCGAATTGATTCCGGATTCCTGTCATCCTGCTTGTTTATACTATTCAGTCGAGGAATTGATTGATCGATTGGCTCAATTTCCCCCATTCGATTATCAGCAGATTATGGAAACACTCCAAAAGCATCTGGGGTTGTTTGATTGGACGGTAATGGCATCGCATTACGATGCACTTTTCGAGGAGTGGGGTTGTTGAATTTTGGGTTTTTTGCAATCCATGATGGTCCAATTGTTCTGATGTGCTTTTTTCCGAAGGTATTTATCTGGATTGGTAGCGATGGGGTTGCCCACGGCTTCCAGCATTGGTAAGTCTGATATATTATCAGCGTAGGCATAACTTTGATCCAGATCGATATGATACCGTTCCGATATTTTTTTGATATAATATGCTTTACCTTGATCATGGCACAACGGCATATGGGCTTGTCCAGTGAAAAAGCCGTCTTTCCGTTCTATAAAGGTACAGCAAAGATGATCGAATTCCAGGTGCTCGTATACCGGACGGCATACGGAGTCAAATGCCGAAGTAACCAATACTAATACATGCCCTTGGTCTCGATGCCATGCTATCCGATCTTTCATTTCTGGATAAAGTCGGGGAAGAATATACCAATTCAGCCCTTTCCGCCCCAATGCATCACAGACATCAACTTCCTGATTGGTTAAAAAGAGTTTGACATTTTTTTCCACGGATGTATCATAATCAAACCGATGGAGTCGATATGCCATAGAATATAACATCAGCTTAAAAAAGGAGCGCCACCGTATAATTCCATTCGACCGTGCTAGTCGAACAAAACCTAATCCAGAAATCCCATACATCAGGGTGCGGTCAAGGTCATAAAACACTCCAATTTTCGTCATATACAGTCCTTATTTATATTTTAAACCAATGGGTTTGTTCTTTTTGGTTAGTTGCCACCAATACATACAAGTCGCCACCACGCAGCTCAACAAAGTATATAGATTAAAAAATAAGAGGGATCGATGCAATAGTCAACTACAGATATTCATGGGGGTGCGATTTCATCTCTGGGTTTTTATAGATTTTATGTTTTAGATTATAC
>CAYPZJ010000184.1:0-9446 GCA_964414635.1 uncultured Spirochaetia bacterium | reverse complement strand
CGAATCTTCCTTATTCATAATCGCTTGTACGCATGCTAAATTATAATAAAAGCGTTCTTTTAGCAGTGGATCTTCGTCTGGAGTCAATTCAATCCCACGCTCATACAATTCTTCCACCTCGGGCATTTGATTATCAATGCGGAAGTATTGATAGAAGAAACCTTTAAGTGCATAGGCATAAGGATTTGTTTCATCTAGTTCCAATGCTTGTTCTGCCATTTCTTCTGCGTCATCTCTACGATCCAACACAATGTAAACAAATCCAAGATTAACCATAATATCCGATTTCATGCGGGGATTTTCTGCAAACTTAATCCCATTTTTAAATCGCTCAATTATCGTATCTGCTTCCGCTGGATTGAAAACCCGATCAATATAGTTTCTATCGTCTTCTCGGTTATCCGACCAGGATTTTTTCCATGCATATAATCCCAAGGCTTGGAACGCCCGTGCGTAAGTACTTCGCACCTGAATGCATTTCAGTGCCCAGCTTTTACACGCTTCCAGGTGTCGATCGCTCTCTGTTGGGTTATGGCTCTTTTGTGCGGCTAAATAAAACTCCAACAACGCTAAATTACCCATAGCGATGTAGTTTAACTCAAAGTTATCATTTTCTTGCTTTCGCGCTTCGGCTTTCTCAATGGCAAGTTGAAAATGCTCTGCTGCCGCTTCATAGTCACCCATGCGGTAATAACAAACTGCCAAATTATTATAGGCTTCTGCAAAGTTGCGATTTCTACCCGTTGCTGATTCGGAAGTAGCAATAATATCTTGATAGGCTAATTCCGCCTCATCATATTTTCCCGCTTCCAACAATTCATCTGCGCTTTGTAATTCCTGCATCAAGGCAGGTTCCGCAGGCAGGACGGCATTTCTGGTTAGCTGACGGGAAGATTCCATGGTTTGCATTCCCCCTTCACCTTCCGTCCGGGGAATGGAAATAATCCCTGCTTCCGCTTCGGCTTCGGCTTCAATGTTTGCCTGAGCTAGTAGCGTCACGGGAAGTACGAGAAATAGTAATCCCAATGATATGCTTGTGGTAAGAAATAATAAACGTTTCACACGCATCTCCTTTATTTTTGTTTCATACTAAGTCAATGGATTTCCAGCTTTGTTTAGAACCCGCCGGCATCGTCCCCTTCTTCTTGTACCCAAATCCCGGTTACATATTCCAGATTGGAGTGACAAGGTCGGAAACCTACTCGTTCATCTCGAGTTTCTTTTGGAAGCGGCAACCTATAGTATACCGTCTTATTGTAATCAATATCCACATACGATGACCCTCGCGTCACCTTGTAGCCTTTATTTAATTTATCGTTATTCTGCGCATATTCAATAAGGGTTTGTTTCTCTTCCTCTGAAAGTCCTCTATAGATATCAGAAGGAATACTACCTTGTAAATCATTAGGATCATAATATAGTTTATAATCACTGGCAGTCCATTGTTGCAAACTCGCTGCTACATCACTAATTTCTTTATTCCCTTCGACACGGGCTCGTAATTCTCGTGGTTGTGCACCTGCAAAACTAGGTCCACGATCGTTCCAAGGATCTCGTGCAACGTCTAACTGATCACCCCAAGGATACAAGCGATCCCCACCTCCGGCAGCTGCTTCATATTCTTCTTCGGTTGGTAACCGCACTCCAAATGCGCGACTACATGCTAAGGCTTCATAGTAGCTGATCCCTCGAACGGGATATTCCTTATTCTGATCAATAAACGTATCGTATTCACGGCTTCGCTCTTTCGGTTCTGGCCAATCCAGCGGTGCAATGATATTGTTGCTCTGGATGAAGTTCCACCCTTCATCAGTCCAAATATCCATGGTAATAACCAGCTTTTCACCTTTTTTCTCGTACGTTAGCCAATCCGCATCTACAGAAGCCAAAATAGCTTCATAATCCTTAACTTTCAGATCCAACTCAAATGTTTTTTCACGATTATGATACGGATCAACCACTTGGATAAACTTATGAAACGCACTGATCGCGATAGTGGAATTCAAAAATACATAGGATTGTAGCTGGACAGGATGGCGTGGAAATCTGTCAGGATACGTGATCTCAGGAGATCCAATCATATAAGTTTTTGCGGGTATCTCCACAATTTTTGAGTTAAACACACTGAAAAATTCGTATTCAAATCCCCCAAAACTGGTAAGCCGTTCCTCCGTACCAAATATATCATCTGATAAACCTGTATCCAATGAATCATCGTCTTCTGTTACTTCTTCCCCTCCACCGCAGGAACTAAATGTAACTGCAAAGAGCCCTAACAGAAACAGAGAGCATATGATTGTTATCGCAAGGCTTTGTATTCTCGTTCTAGTCATAAACCTGTTCTCCTCGTACATATTGACGGTTCTCGCCAACCTATTTAATATTATCGATCCCACCTACCTCTTAGTTTTCCTCTAGCGAAAAATAATAAAAAAAGCCAGGCAGACAAGTACCTTCCCAAAAGGTTAACCCCCCATAATCATTTATCAACCCTATTTTTTATCTAACCCATATTTCTTTTTTTCAGATATGGTTATTTTTCTATAATATGTTTCCACTAAAATACCTTGTTTACGTTTACATGAAGGGCAATACGTCACAGTACTCCGCTTCACTTTCTTACTTACACCCAATCCACATACGGGACATATCGACCAATATTTCCAAGGTTTGCTCCGACGAGTAGGTGCGCTATCCCAATAGACATCCACATCCATTTGCTGAGCATATTTTTTAAATTCAGGTCCATGATTGGGTATTAAGAGGTGAATACACTCATGGCGAAAGGTTTTTAGAAATTCCGCCAATCCATCCTTTCGATAGTGATCGATATTCAATCGGATGCATTTACGTTTTGGATAACACTTCCCGGCTGTGGTACGCATCCGAGTCGAGAATTCGATTTTGGGTATAGGAAGTTTATTGTTGAAAAATTTCTCGTTAATTTGGTGATATTCTGTTAAACAAACCTGCATCAGTTCGTTTTCAGATAAAAATAAGGGTAGTTCTAATTGTTGCTTTGTCATACGATTAATAAATATGGGCTGTACTGGACTCGAACCAGTGACCTCTTGCATGTCAAGCAAGCGCGCTAACCAGCTGCGCCAACAGCCCTACTCTTCCCTCCAGCCCCAAGAATTAGAGTATAATAATTTTTTCAGCAACCGTAAATCACCAGAAATTAGTTATCCTTCGAATACACCGATTATTTTGATCAACTACAAATAAATCCTTATCCACCACTACAATCCCTAAAGGATTATTAAACCGAGCATCCGCCCCCCTTCCATTCACATTCCCCGAAATACCTGCAAGTCCAGCAAGCGTACGAACTTCCTTTGTAACCAAATCAATTCGCCGAATTACATGATTGGTCTGGCAGAGATACGCATAGCGTTCTGAAGCGGTGATATGATTCATTCCCTGAAACCGCGCAGCAGAGCCAATCCCATCGGCATCCCCCGGTGCCGCACCCCCAGCAAGTACCCCCACCGTTTCATCTTGAAGATTGATTTGAAAAACCCGATATTGATCCAGCGTTGAAATATATAAATATGATGAATTCACAGCCAATCCCACTGGATTAGTTACCGGAAGCGAACTACCATACGTATATCCTTCTTGTGGATTCTCCACATCAATTTTAAGTAAATTCCCAGAAGCCTTACTAATCGTATATAATGTGGTGTTTGTCAGTGCTAATCCCATCCCATTATAGCTTTCCGGTGTCGTGAGGGGTGCCCACGTATTCATTATTTGACCGGTATGAATCGTAACTCGAGAAAGCTGAAAAAGACTATCATTACTCACATATGCATAGTTCTCATCAACCGCGAGACCATGAAGAGGAACCCCATCCAACCCCAACACATTGATATTAAACACATACCCATTATTCAGAATTATCTTCCGAAAAATTCCATCATCTACCGTGTAAATATAGCTACCCGAAGGATCAACTGCTAAACTGGTCGGGTTAGTAAAATTAGCTTTGGTTCCTGGATAACTCGCAAGCGGAGGTCCCCCTTCCTGCATTCCGATTGTACCATCTCCGGTGAATACACTGACATATACAGGTGTTTCGATCGTTACACTTTCCCAGGTGCTATTTCCTAACGTATCTACAACCCGCACGGTGAGGGTATGCATACCTAATCCTAACTCTGTAGGATCGTAAGTATAAACCCAATTATATGTACCATCCTGCTCGGAGCCTAAATCTTCCGACAGTTCTGCCCATTCATATTCCATTCCATCAACCTGGACTTCCGCTTTTTCTATTCCATGAATATCCATTGCAGAACCTTCTATCACTAATTCATAGTTTGGATCATGCGGATTCTCATCATCACCAATTACATCACCCTCCAAAGGATTTATTATAACCACCTCGGGTGGTGTATTATCCACAACGACTTCAACCTGAGCGGAACCCATCAATGCTGCTTCATCATATCCTCGAATCTCCAGAATATAATTCCCGTCATCTACTTGGGTCGTATCCCACACATATTCCCAATGGTTTACTCCCGAAACTGTTGCCTCACCTAGTACATTATCATTGGCTACCATATCCATTCGTTCCACACCAATGTTATCACGCGCCGTCCCTTTGATCCACAACTGACCATGTACCCACGTATCTTCCTCAGCTATCGTATCTTCTGTTGAAGAATAGGGTTTGGTAATGGTCATACTTGGTGGAACGGAATCCCCAAGTGCTAAACCCGGATTATCATTTGTCAAAAAAATAATGATTGAATCTTCGTTGGTACGCTCCCCTAAATCAGTTGCAACGCAGTGAATTTCATACGTTCCATCCGGAACATCCAATTGCAACGTGTCCCAAGTATAACGATAAGTAGCATCGATTTCTGGATGTTGTACCATCCGAATGGTTGGTAAAAGAATTGTATCCGATTCCACATGTCTTATTTCAATTGTCACCTTATCCAAACCCGTATTGTCTCCCGCTCGTGCTAAAACAGGAATAGTTTTTATTTGATAGGTATCCGGAAGTGGATCGGTGATAACAATCACTGGAGGTTGATGATCACTATAATCTACGGGTTCGGGATGGCATCCCCCTTGGGTAAATAGAATCACGACCAAAGGAAGCCATACCCAACTAATTTTTTTACATACTATAGGATTCATCGACTATAACCCCTCTAAGGTATGGGACAATATTTTTCAATCCGGTGATTGCCCGTATTGGCAACATAAATATATCCTCCTGAATCTATAAACACATCTTGTGCATTATTCAACTGTCCATCCCCCTCCCCTGAAGTTCCCCATTTCATTACCAACGTACCATCTGTTAAATATACATGTATTTGATCATTGCTATCAAGTGCATATAACCGTCCAGAACCATCAAACGCAATCCCTTTCGGTTTATTAATAAAACCTGCAGCTATCGTTCCTATTGGATTACCTGTAGAATCAAATCCCGCTAATCGATTACCAAGGTAGTCACTTACCCACACTTCATCAGAACCATTTACCGCCACACCATACGGAAGTTGGAACTTACCGGGATCAGTTCCATATCCCCCCCAAACCGTTAGATAACTCCCTGTAGAACTAAACTTTTGTACACGATAATTCAACCGATCCGCAACATAGATATTTCCAGCGCTATCATGATCCAAATATGCAGGATTGTGGAATTCTCCAGCATCCACTCCCCACGCGATCCCACCTACTAAAGGAAATACATATCCACCAGAACTATTTAATTGTTGAAGCCGATGATTACCCGCTTCTGTAACCCAAATTCGAATCGTCCCATCCGTTATGATCGTTATTCCAAAGGGGGAAGAAAACCAGCCTTCCCCAACCCCATAGCTTCCATAATAATTCTGGAATAATCCGCTTGCTGTTGTTTTTACAATCCGATGATTCCCTCGATCGGTTATCCACACTTTATTAAACCCATCCATCGCAACACCGGTTGGAGATTTGAATTGCTCCGCGCCGGCTCCAAAGGATCCCCAATTCATCAAATATCCACCCCCACCAAAATCTAATGTGCGAATATCACTATAAGTCCCATAGCATCCACTTCCCCCATTTGCACCCTGAGCACCAAAACTCGTATTCTTTGCTCGAACCCGCCAGTAATAAGAATGATCAAAAGCATATACATAGGTACTTGTAAAGCTAGGCTCTGCCATTCCTCCGGGTTGGATAATAGAATCACTACCATCCACCTGGGATGCCGGACCAAATGTAGCCGAATTGGAAATTTCAATTTCATAATGACTGGCTTCCTCCAATCGTTCCCAGCTAAACGGTACATTGGTCACATTACAAAGCCGATCTTCATGATTAGGTGCTACTAAATTGGGAATACCAATTTCTGTAATGGTGAATTCTTTAGCAGGACTCATGGGTCCTGTGCACGAACCATCCGAGGATGCTAATCTCCAATAATATGTTGTATTATTCGCAAATACCGCGGAGGATGTATAACTAGCCGATGGAATTCCATTTGCAACATCTATAATATCACTTTGGAGAAATTCGGTTGAGGAAGCAATTTCAATGGTATAGGAAACAGCACCAGGCATGCTATCCCAATTAAATGATAACCCATCTGTTTCACAGAATTGTCCCCCATCTGGAGGAACTGGATTCGTAGGATAAACCAGACTTTCAGCATCATCTATGGTGACCGTGTACGTGGGGCTTTCTGTATGCTGACATGATTTATTTGTATTATTCCAGGCTTTAACCCGCCAATAATAGGTGTTATCTGGAAGACTGGGGAAAATATGGTAGGACGTGTCTGTATAGCTATTCGACGTCGCTCGGATTATGGTTGAAAAACCAGGATCTAGAGCTAATTCAAATTTGTAGTGAATGACTCCTCCTCCATAGGTATCCAATGGTTGCCATTTAAATACGGGTGCGGTTTGGCAAAGAGTATCCCCATGGGGTGGCTCACTCAAAACAGGTTCATCCAACTGAACCACATAGAATCGCTCTTCCTCCCAAGGACCAATTTCACATGAATCACATGCAGGATCCCCTTTTCCACCAGCACAATCGGTCTGATATCCTCGCAGCTGCCAATAATAGCATCCATTAGACAAAGCATCCGTTGCCTGTAAATTCAAATTAGAACTCATACCATCTGTTAAAACGGTTTCATATACGGGATTCAAATAATTCCCTTCTACACCCTTTTGATTTGCGGAACAGGACGCTATTTGAAAGTTATACGCATCCGCTTCCGAATCAGGAAACCAACTAAAAGCGGGAGTCGGATCATCATACTGCTGACAATCGCTTGGTATTAGTGACGTTACTGATCCAACAGGTATAGGAAGCAATACTTCTCGGGTTTCCGACCATCCTCCATTGCATGTTGGTGGATATTCACCCCGTACACGCCAATAATAGAGATCAGGGACAATTGAAGGGGAAGGAACATAGTTTAAATTAGTCGTTACAATTTCCTCTGCGATGCTAGAAAAATTGGATAGCGTGCTTAATTGTAACCTATACTGAACGGCACCGCTCACACTCTCCCAGGAAAAATCAAGGGAACAATGAACACTCCCATCCTCTGGTTCTGATAAAATGGGGATTCCATTAATGGACGCTTTCTGATACTGACAATAAGTATAGATTCCCTCCGAGCCAATATAATCAGATGCCTGAACTCGGAAATAATACGTTCCATTCGCCACTTCTCCCAAATCATTGTACATATCATAGGTATAGGAAGCCGGTGCAGGACTAATGATGGTATCCACCAACCAGGGCTCGCTAAATGTTGGTTCATCATCCACTTGATAATGAAACCGTGTTGCAAAAGAAGGGCGACTCCACCGGAATTTCATGTGTGATGTACACGATAAATCCCCACACGGAGCCGTTTCACCTAATCCTCCATATTTTCCTGCTGGGATAACAGCAGAAATAAGCGCATCTAATTGAAAATAGGATTGTTGTTCCAACCCCGAATCGCAATATGGAAAATCTGCGATGACTTGCCAAAAATATCCTCCATTGCTAAGGGGTTCATCTACTTTATAAAGAGTTTGGGAGGAATCCAAATTAATATCAAGTACAGCAGCATTATCAAAATTCGGATCGGTGCCTACTCGAAGCCGATACCCTTGTGCACCTAACACCGATCCCCATTCAAATGATGGCCCTGCGGTATCAACTGTCGCATTGGAAGGAGGGAGTAAAAGTGTTGGTGCATCATGGTGAAGCACAGTAAATTCCGAAGCAGTACTCCAATTGGCATAAAATGTTTCATCGTTATATTCCACTTCGGCTCGAACTCTCCAATAGTACGTATTCCCTGATTTTAACGGAAATGGAATTGAATAGTTATTCCGTTCTATAAAATCCTGTTCCCAGCCTTCAATTTGAAATGGACTGGTTGTTTCCTGGTTAATTAATATCGTTTCAAAATCTGCCTGGGTGGATAATTGTAGATGAAAGGATTGCGCATAAATCGGATAAGACCAATGCAGCGTAGGTTTTGGCGTACAGATGATTTCCTCAGTTGGGTCCAGCGTTGGTATCATAGTAGAGTCTGTTATATACACAACGATTTCATCTAATTCTGAAATGTTCCCACCCTCGTCAAATCCTCGAAATAAAAGAAAATATAATCCCCCTTCTAAGCCATCCGTCGGATAATCCAGCTCAAACGTACCTTGCTTTTTATCCTCAGTGTAACTTACATATAACGAAGTCCATGTTTGAATCACATTTTTTTGCCGATCTAAAATTTGAAATTGTGCACCCGCAAGCACCCCATTGTCTTCCAGAACACCCTGCATCCCTATGGTTTCATGAATAAGCGAATCCTGAAGCGGAGCAGTTGCTGAGATGGATGGTGGACTTTGATCAACAAGTAAAAACCGGTACGTATCGCTCAGGCTGTATTGGTATGGATTTTCAGCACGAACAATCCATGTGTATGGTTCCTCTCGAAAGGGAAGCTCTAGTTGAGGGGGTTGGATTTCGTTTTGGGTCGTTTCCATCCATTCAAATTTTGCTTCGCTACCCTGGTAATAGGCATCTCCATCAATATACAACATATATTGATCCGCATGGGTAATCCTAGTCCATACAAATGTTGGTTTCTTTGTATATAAGATTGCCTGATCCATGGGAGCAATGGTTTGAGGTGCTTCAATCATTTCAGTAAAACTGGGGTATGTTGTACAGCCTGCTATCATACAAAATCCCACAGCAATAAATATTAATACCCATCGCCATTTCTTGATTCCATTACGGGAAAAGGGCAACCTCGGGCTTTTGCAATCAGCAAACCCCATTGCATAAGTTGAAAGTATTCCTGTTTTTTTGGAAAAATACTTCATTTTTTCTCTGCCGGAACAATTATCGTTTACACCGCACTATAACAGTATAGGTTCATTCTTCGTTTTTGTCACCTCAGATTTCAAGAA
>CAYPZJ010000183.1:1377-9451 GCA_964414635.1 uncultured Spirochaetia bacterium | reverse complement strand
TGCGGTATCCCCATTCCGAGCAATCCGATCGGCTCCTGTAACAACCAATCCTATTTGCTTCGATTTCATCGTATGCGCTATCATATTATCCGTAAGTAACGTTACATCCAAACCCGCTTGGTATAATTCCCAACAGGTCAAGCGGCTTCCCTGCATAAGCGGACGAGTCTCTAATGAATACGCCTTAAAAGGAATTCCCGCTTCTGCTGCTTTATACATTACAGCTAATGCGGTTCCGATTCCGCCTGTTGCGAGGGAACCGGCATTGCAGATGGTAAGGATGCCTTGATCCGGTTTCACCAACGCCTTTCCATACATACCGATTGCTTCACACATCGCTGTATCTTCTTTGTGAATTTGAATAGCCGCAGAACGAATTTTATCTAAAATTTCAGGAACGGGAGTTTGTTGTTCAATGGTGATAATTTTTGCAAGCCGATCCAATGCCCAAAATAAATTCACCGCTGTCGGGCGTGTTTGATGTAACCGTTCGATAACACGTGCTGCTTCGGTAGCGAACGAAGCATACCCTTTAGTACTATGGTTTTTTAAGGATATATACACACCATAGGCTGCCACAATTCCAATTAAGGGAGCGCCTCGAACCGCAAGTTCCTCAATCGCCACTGCCACTTCTTCACAATCACGAAGCGGTACGATCTTTTTCTCCAGGGGTAAATATCGCTGGTCAAGCACTCGCAGTCCATTTTCATCAAAATAAACAGGTGATTCAATTTGCATAGGCGTATCTGCCTTTTTGGTTTCTGGCTGGAATGAACGAGGGCTTGCTTAATTGCCGTCGGTGGTTGTGGTTTCATGTTCCACAATTTCGCTTAAATCCAAATCGGGAAGCGGTTCTTTTTTTCCTGGACCGAGATTATTAAACACCTCAGGTTTTTCCATCGAGATATCGGTATCCCCAAGTGGTCGTCCACCAGCAGGCTCTTCCGTAACTTCCCCAATGGAATCCTCAAAAAAATCATCCCCCAAATCATTGGGATTAAACTCATCCAATTGTACTTCCTGCGCGGTATCCAATTCTTCCGATCCTACAATTTCCAGCGTTGTATCATCCAGTTTTTTAGAAAACTCGGGGTTGTTTTTTACATAGTCATCCCACACGGACTTTGAAATACCTTTCGCATTCAATATATCTTCAAGAACGGTATTCAAGACATCATTCATTTCTTTAAATTTTTCGTGATCGAGGGATTCTAATTTCTGTCGGTACAGGTCGAATACTTCTTGGGCTTGATCCGTAGTGAGTGCTGCAGAATTCTGGTTTTGATTCTCGTCACCCCGGTTGGTGGAATCGGTTTGGGAGCAGGCACCGAACATTATGATTAGACTAAGCATCAGAGCAATCCAAAGGCGCATATCGGGTCTCCTTGTATGGAACTACCACCCCACCTATATTAAAATGGAGGGCTATATAGGTAATATAGTGAGGCGATCCCGATTAGTCAATGTTATCAACCACCTTCGATTCGGATATCATCCAAAAACAGACCTCCATTCCGTTCACTCCCTCCCATCGTACCGGAGGTATAGGTGAATCGGAGATCCATGGGGGACACAGGACACCCAGATGCACAAAGATTTAGAAAAACGGGCGTGTATTCCAAACATTCCACAGCGTTGCTATAAAAAACGTCGCCGGTGCCTACCAAGGTGATAATAAAATCATTGCTCCCATCATATTCGTAATTTTTAAACCACAGTGTCAGATAACCTTCTCCGTAACTGGTCAAATCAATTTGACTACCCGTTGAACGGTATAAATCTGCATCCATATTTTGGGGGATTTGATAATGATTGATCGAAGCCTGGGTATAGGGGAAAGCAAAATATGAACCTGAATTACTATTTTGTGGGTCAAACACGGGTACCCAAAAATGATCCGCCGTACCTCCGTTGTTATCTGCTTCCCAGGTTTTCCCCGAAGGATTGGGTTCTATAGGCAAGGTTTCAAAACTTTCATCTAATAAAACACCAAGCGATGAATTCGGCGTTCCACTCAAGGAAACCCCCTGATCGCCTGCATCCATACCAAAATTTAAATCATCATCCCGTTTATACCCAGCAAAAATATGGTAGTAATGCTGAGGTGCGGCTTCCAAATCCTCATGAATATAGAGGTATTCGTAGCCATGATCAACGGGTACGGTATTATAAAACATCGGAATTTCATCAATCAGAATGGTTCCATCCGTTGGGTTCGTTGGATCTTCTGTAGTACTATAAACCAACCGGTATGAGACCAAATCGGTAGTACTTACCGGACGTTTCCATGTAATCACCAGCCGATCTTTTAGTTCGTAAAGCATGGGGCTTTCCACTTCTGGCACATCGGTTTCCACCCTTAGGAATACGGGTTCACTATAGTTTGGTGCCAAACCAATTGTACTTAAATCATCAAACGCAAAAATGGCATAATAGGCTACTGAGAAACTGGGTACACTATGAATATAAGCCGAATCTGTTGTGGATGTGAGTTCCGTACCCTCGTAAATGGTCTGGGGATATTCCGTATCACTATAACGGATCAACACTCCTCCAAAATCTCCATCCGTAGGATTGTCCCAACTCAACGTAATTTCGTTCTGTTGAATATTTGATGCTGTCAAATTACTAACCATCCCAGGAGGATCTGTATCTCGAATGAAAATACTTTTTGATACTCCTGGTGTTCTCGTTCCACCTACATCCACCGCATAAACGGTGTAATAATACGTTACCTGAGGCGTTAGGGAACTATGAAGTACATACGATGCGGGAGGTTCCACACTATCCAACAATATTCCTGTAGACTCGGTTGGTATTTCCGTTGTTGAATAATAGATCTCAATACTACTTAACAGGGTTGTATGAGGATTTGTCCAGGACAGGAGTACATTTCGATCCGATTGGAATTTCCCCAGTTCCAAATACGTTATGTCCGTAACGGGATCCGCCGGTGCACTTGTAGTTGTAGATTCTGAGCTTTCTGTTGAACTACTCGATTCCGTAGATGTACTACTACTACTAGAAGACGATGTGGAATATCCCCAAAAGGATGAAGAGGACGAGCTGGTCGTAGTTGGTATAGATTGGGACGACGATTGTGTTTGCTCCACATAATCATAGGGGTTAATGGTTTCTTCATCTAAAGGGGTATCACACATGGTGAACCCCAAGAAAACCACCATACCCAACATGAGCGTCAGTATAAGAAGCCCGAATGACCATGTTTTCATACCATACCTTCCTTTTAGCGCCACTGCGCTATTTAATCCCTTCAACTAAAATATCATCAATAAAAATGTATCCATTGTCTGTATCTTCTCCACAACTCGTTCTAGCGCGCTCGAGATAGAATTCCATATCCACTGCATCTAACCCTATATAGTGGGTTAAATCTACAAACATGAGATGCCAATCCTCGTATTCTGCCCAACCATCCTGAAACTGTGCAGCATATATTAAATCGCCATTACTGGGAAGGGCTGTTGGATTAGCAGTCCATCGAGCAGCTGCCTTATCGCAATCACCATCACAGATGTACATCTCAAAGGTATTCGTATAGTTTTCACTTGGATTGTGAATCCAAAACGTTAAGAAGACCTTGCTGTAATTCGTAGGACCCACATTCAGATCCATGAGTTTCGTACCTTGAAGATCAATACGGTTTCGTGCACCATGAAACACACGTCGTAACAACTCCGGTGCAATCTGGGGAGAGCCTTGAAAGTATAAGAGATGAGTTCCTGTATGCGCAAATTGAGCTGCTTCAATGGGATACCAATAATAATCTCGGCTTCCACAAATTGTATGGTCTTCCACATCCCAGATATCTGTAAACGATGATCGACTCTCTTCTACCCCATTGAGAATGGTGATGTTGTCTTCAAAATCTTCACCCAAAATGATGTCGGAATCCGCTGGATCCAGTACAGGACGTACGGTTACATATGTGGGATTGGAGTACATTCCGTTTTTTACACCATACACTGCATAATAATGATCTACATCGGTAAAGGCATAATCCGAATGAATAAAGGAGAATGGATTATACCGAGCGTTGTTACCACCTTGATTGAGCGCCGATCCCACATGCATACCCGAAGTATAGGTTGGAAGTTCGGTTGTGGACATATAGATTTCGTAGGTATCAACATACCCATCGCTATCGGTTTTATTCCATGACAGGTACACTTTGTCCAATCCACCATACCCCACTAAATCAAGAGGTGCTTCGGGTATAAAGTCTACCTGAAATGAAACTCCATCCGAGTAGTTACGGCTTTCATCAAACGTATAGAATTTATAATAGAGGGTTCTTCCTTGACAGGAATCCCCCCAATGATTGTCATTGTTCTGATAACACCGGTCTGCATAGCACATGGGAAGATGAGGCATCGCTGCATAATACGGGTCACCAACCCAATGTTCATAATCAAATTGATAGGTTTGTCCAATATTTGGAAGCGGACCATCCACACCAGTATGCCAAGATTGGGTAGCCGTTAGCGTACATCCCGATGTCAAAGTCTCAACCTGTCCCCAATCATATCGTATTAAAACGCCTTTTAGATCCGGATCCGGTGGGGAATCCCAGGTTAGAAAGACAATATTCTCTCCTACCGTCGCTTGAATATTGCTTACTTCTCCAGGGGCTTGGCGATCGGCGGGGGTAATGGAAAGGGTAAAGGCAGTATCACCATAGGTGCCCGATGTGGAGACCGTAAAAATAGAATAATAGTAGGTAATTTCCTCATTTACACCATGATGAACGCATTCGTTATTGGGTGTATCTGTCACCATGCGATTACACAGCAAAAACCCATCATCTATCGTAGTAGGAAATCCACTTAAAGAACCTCGTACTTCAAATCCCCTAAGCACTTCGTCGGGATCATCGGGAAGATCCCAATGGAGTGTATTGCTCGTGCCTTCAATATTGGTTGTTGCATAACCTATCGTAACATTCGGTATGGGAATGGCACTGGTTGTACTGGTTCCACCTGTTGTCGATGTCGTTGAACTTGTTGTTCCAGACGACGTAGTACTCAACGGGGGTGTCGTGGATGTTGTAGAAGTAGAACCGTTTGTTGGGGAACTCGGTACGGTACTGGATGATGGTGGCGGTGTTATGATAAGGAAGCTTTCATTGCCATGAAGGGGCGATTGGTAGGTGTTACCCAATTCACAGGAGATGATCACCAAACTCAGGGTTGCCAGGCTTGCAAGCATGATCCATACAATTGCTTTTTGCATAATTATCCTCCAACGGATTCGGTAAACCTCGAATTTATCGAGCATCTAATTGAATATCATCTAACCACACACCTTCTTTATGGGAGAGACCACTGGGGTGATCACTCCCTCCATCGGAGTCACCCGCATAATCAGAAATATACACAAACCGTATATTTACATCGCTATTACCACAATACGGTGTGAGATCGATAACATACGGACGGTAGGCGGAGTCATGGGTATCACTTGTGTAGTAACGATTTGTTGCATGGGACCCACAGGCATAATCTCCTGTTCCAACCTCAACTTGAAAGATATTGTTCACCCCACTCAGATCAACCAGCGCATAATAAGTAATAAACGCTTCGCTTTTCCCTGTCAAATCGAATTTACTGGATGCCCACAGGATTCCCTCTTGTTCATATCCTCTATAAAAGAAGTTTGCATTATCTTGACGGGTATAAGCACAATTGTATCCGGAATGGGACCAAACAGGATCTGCTAAAACCGACCAATATAACACAGGAGCCGTTGTATCGCAATCCTCAGTAGTCCAAAAATCGGTACCTGATGTCCCAATAGCGGTTGCTTCAAACCCGTCTTTGAATAGGGGGGCATCGGGATCTCCGTAAGGAGTGCCGGAGATATAGGTTTCTTCTGCGTAGTTTCGGGAATCATATAAGTCTCTATCTTGAGTAGAATAATAATACGGAAAAACACCATAATAGTACGTTGTATCAGGCGTTAATCCATCATGAATGAAGTTTTTCTCTCGGGTCGTGGAATAGTATCCGGGTTCAGAAGTCGTATACCGTTGAACCAGTTCAGCATTCGGATCATTAATCCCCGTTACCGGACCATCTGTACTAACCAGAATGTCAATCCCCTGTAACCAATTTTCATTATCCGGATTTGCCCAACTCAAAACATTCCGCTTATATCCTTCATACACGGTAAGGTTGTTGATGGGATCCGCACGCAAATCCGCACGCACATAGATGGGTTCTGAATACGAAGGTAAAAATCCATCTGCAGCAAGATCATACGCCCAAACCGTTACATATAATGAAGAACTGCTGTAATAATTACGAATCACACCGGCAATGGAAAGTAAATTATTCGGTGCATCATCCACTGAAACAGAACCATAGCGATTCCTCCAGTCTTGTACGAATGCTCCATGAGGATACGTATCTTCTCGGTCTTCTGCAAACCGATCCGGTCGAAAAATATAATATACGCCCCCGTAATCGGGATCATCGGGGAGATCAAATGAAATATAGATATTTTGATAGGCAGCATCGAAGGGTGTAAAGTTGGTGGGTAATTCGGGAGGTTTCGTGTCCCGCGTGAACACCCGTTTTTGAATACCTGTGGAAAAGTTCCCTGCCGCATCCTTTGTGAACACCGTATAATAATAACTGGAATCTGGATTCATAGCATGTTGAATGTAATAATTATTGGGTGTCTCATCCACCCCAATCAACGCTACCCGTACTCCACTTGTTTCTGTAGGATACGTGCTTGTAGACATACGAATTTCCACATCCGTCACCGCTGTTGATTTCGGTAAATCCCAGGATAAAATAATCGTTTGCCCATCATCTGATGCGGTAGCAGAAAGACTCGTCAGATCAACAAGCAAATCTGTCCATCCCGATGACGTATCGGTTGAACTGGTGGATTCGGTGGTGCTCGTTGTTGTTGTAATGCTTGTACCAGTCGTGCTAGTGGTGCTTGTACCGGTAATCGTGGGATCGCCACTGGTGGATGTGTCCGTTGTTGATGTTGGAGTGGTGCTTGCAGGAAACAAAAAATAATCGACCGGTTCAGGTGCGGCTAATTCACACCCTAAAACCAGCCATCCAGTAATAAAGACCAATCCTAAAACACTTGTAATGATTCCATACTTTATTTGTTTCATAGGTTCCTCCATCCTTTCCTTTATTCCTCGGTTAACTACAGGATCCATCACAGACTCCTTCAATCAACACCGAATCAATCCATCCCCCTAAACCTGTATCATAAGCACAACTCTCATGAATCGTGGATTCAAACAACCATTGAAAATCGACATTGGTATTGCCAATATAGGTGGATAAATCAACCACCATGGTTTCCCAGGAATTCCCTGTATACCATTCATTTCCACCATCAAAGGTACGACTGGCACCTGAGAGAAGGAATTTATTATCTGCTTCTACAGATCGATAATATGTCCAGTACTCCCCCGTAGGCCATGTACTGGTACAACCACCTACACCATTCAAACAGATGTACAATTCTAATCCGATATCTTCGCGTACATTAATCTGATACCGGTATGAAAGAATTATTTTTGTATAGGTGTTTCCACCCCCTGTGGAAAAATCCAATACGTTTAGTAAATCCATCAGGTTTTGAGATTGCCGTTGATAACCCGATGCAGACCCATAATTGTTGGTATAACAGGAACTACCATCATACCCATTCCCATCACATGCAACGCCCCAAAATCCATCATCAGCACAGCCGCCATTGTTATCCCCATATTCTTCCCATTTATTGAACCCATCGGTTTCAAAATCATCCTCGAAAAGGGTGGTATAATTACCCGATGCAGCGGTGGTAGCGGTAGCTGTAACCCGGTCGGAATAGATCCCATTTTTCTCGGTGAAGATGGAATAATAATAGGTGGTTCCATCACTCAACCCTTCATGGATAAATGTGTATTTCTTCCAGTTAAAACTAGTGCTATGATTGATTACTGCCACATCGGTTCCATCTGTGGAGGTGGCATCGGTGGGATAACTCGTTTCGGAATACCGAATCAAATATGAACTGGGAGCGGTCCCTG
>CAYPZJ010000183.1:0-1367 GCA_964414635.1 uncultured Spirochaetia bacterium | reverse complement strand
TTCCGAGTCCAGGATAAATAAACTTTTTGTCCTCCTCCAATTGCAGAAAAACTTGCTACAGGATAAGTAGGATATTCTACTGTTAGAGAAACGCCGTCGGAATAATTCCCGTTGTGATCGAAGGTATAGATTCGATAATATACGTTTTTACCCATACAATTTACAGTATGATACCCTCCTCCATTATCCCAACATCGATCTCCTTCGCAATATAAAACGTGATCAATCGTACTGAAATGGGAATCGGTTACATAGATTTCATAATCGTATTCGCCAGCATGAGGATCCCAGGTATCATTCGGAACGGGTCCATCATGTCCAAAACAATCCCACACACAAAAAGCAGGGGCGCACCCATCAATTGGTTCCAGAATCTCTGCATAATCGTAGCGGATTTTGACCCCTTTTAGGTCGGGATCGTCAGGCATTGTCCAGGATAATCGAATACGATCCAAGTCAATACCTGCTTGTTCACCAGAAAAATTAGTGACTTCTTGTGGTGGCGTGGAATCATTGGGAATCCCTTGGAATGAATAGGCGGTTTCAGAGTAATTCCCCGCTTTATCCACTGTATACAATGCATAGTAATACGTGGTATTGGGCATCAATCCTTCATGGGTATAACTATTATTCGGATATTCATCTTTATAAATTGTTTCTAAATGCCATCCGTCCGTATGGGTTAAAAGGGTTGCGCTGGTAGCAAAGCGGATTTCTACCCGATCCACATCTCCTTCAGGATCATCCGGTAGTTCCCAAAAAAGTAATAGCCGAATTCCATTTTCACCGGAAGAAAGATATCCGGTATTAATCGCGGGTGGAGGGGTTGTGTCAACGGTGTCCGTCGTGGTAGTACTACTACTGGATGTTGTTGGATCGATGGAACTATATGTTTTTGTTGATGTACTGCTGGATTCCGTTGAACTGGTTGGAGGAGTTGTGCTCGTTGTTTTGGTTGTGGTGGACATACTTGTTACGAAGTATATTTTCCCGAGAATGGGTTGGGAATCGGTATTAGCTAATTCACAACCGATACCAGCAATAAAGAAAAAAAGAAATACAGCTACGCTAGAAAGACACATCATACTGTGTTGATTCATGGAATTCCTCCAATTAGGCTAAATGAATAAAGAGCAGGTTGTAATTTCAGTTCGTTTTCACCTTCCTATAATATGGCAAGAGATAGAAAGTATGTCAACATTTTTTCAATAAATCGTAAAATTTTTTGCCTTTATAACAAGAAAACGCTATATTGGTGTATGTCATGAACTGGTCTTAAGAAATAAGGAGCTTACTATGAAAAAGGGTTTTCAATTGGTATGCTACGTGGGTGTTTTTTTATTTTCATTATCATGGGCATATTGGGG
>CAYPZJ010000182.1:0-9476 GCA_964414635.1 uncultured Spirochaetia bacterium | reverse complement strand
ATAAAATTCCATTGCTTGAACGGAACTGGGAATGGAGCTGGTAGAAGAGGAATTATTTGGAGAAAATAAAAGCAATGTAGAATTCTGGGGTAATTCCTCTTCAATCAGTGCATGAAGGGGATAAAAATCGGGAGAAAGAAAAATCCAATGGGCATCTGAGAAATCTACTCCTGAAGCAGATGCTTCCAAGCGGGTTTCATGAAAATAGTATCGTAAATAGTTACGGAGACTGTTCAGTTGAACCTTAAAGGGTTTCCCATTCGATAGAGTTTGATATACGAGGGTTGCATCATCAGTCTCAAAACCATAGTGCTCAATTTCTGGATCGGAAAAAGGGAGTCGAGGATTGATATCGGATGGTCCTTGATAAGTCATCCGGGGAAGTCGAGGATATGCATGTTCATCGATCGCTTCTTCTCGATGCTCCAATGCGGCATCAAGATAGGTACATGATTTTACGGATATATGATACGTTTGGGTTGGGAATTCTTGATGCAGACGCTCTGTAATGTAATGGTGATACATTGTTGCACATGCAACATCGCCTGTGGTAAATAAAAAATACGTTCCAGAATTTGAAAAGTGGTTCAGGTGATTTGTAAGTGTCGTTTTTATGAGATTAATCCCATTGATTAATCGAATCGATGGGATTTCTTCTTCTAATAGGGTTTCTATTAAAGAGAAACTATGGTGACATAACGTTTCATCCATAATAATGACCGTGTTTGGGATTGATTTTTGATGACTTTGTTTTACCTGGTTATCTTCCTTAAAATAAAAAAAGGGTTGGATGCATTGGGCGATGGCGGTGATACCAAGTTCCTCAAGGAAATCAAATCGTTTTAGATGAACATAATTCTGATAGGGAGCATTCATACGATCTTTAAAGAATAGCACAACGGTTGGATTATCATCGAGTTGATTTAACCCACCTGCTTCAGTAAACCACACCGCACCCAATCCATCATCTACCAAAGCAACCGTCTGGTATGAAGATGGTTTATCCTGTTTAATCCATGATTGATCCCAATAGAACGGACTTTTGGGATGCTTGAATTTCAAAATATCTGAGTAAGCTTGAACATCTTCTTCTAGCGAGGGCAATGTAAATTGTGCTTTTTTTTCACAGTGGATTAGTCCTCCAAATAATAGAAGAATACAAATCACACCATTTCCAACTATTCGGCAAGACTTCATATGCTATTCCTATGTTTGATCTGCTACATTTGGTACAGTTACTGCACGCTACTTTAATAAATTGCGATAAAAAAGAGATTCCAACGTTGCGCGTTTGGCTCTATTTTTCATAAAAAATATACAAAAAAAAACCAGGTTGTTCGATAAGTACTAGAGAAATATCTCGAGGGAGATTGGAATGAAGTATTATGGTTGGATTGTTATCACTACCCTGCTTATCCTGGGATTACTAGCCTCCCCTCTGTTTGCTGAACGTATTATGCTTCCCAAATGGCAGGAAGATGCGTATGCCGAAGCCTACGTGTACGAGATTGCAACGGATTACAACTTTACCGATATTATTATGGATGGTGAAGAGAATACCAATGTTGTATTTGTGGAATTAGATCCGGGTACGTACTATGTTCGGATTGCAGGGAAGGTACGGGACTTTCTTGGTGACTGGAGTGCACCACGACAAATTGTGGTTGAAGCAGGCCAAAACGATTCAACTCCCGAACCTGAACCAGAACCTGAACATGGAACACCTGGTGCAGATGATCCATCCGAAGCAAGTAGGGTGACAACTGTTCCAGAAGAGGAATCAGAACCCATCGGTCCTCTTGTATTGAAAACCGATGATTTAGCCGATGTGGGTGATAACCCGAATGATAAAGCCAATTATTATTATTACCTAGCGAATAACTTTTATTTTCAATCACTCGAGCGCATCAATCCCAATTTATCGGATATCCAACGGGATCGGTATCGCACCGTAGCAGTTCATTTTTATAAAAAAGCGGAAGCGGCTCATCCTGCCTATTTTATTCCGACATTTTATAATTACCGTCCTCGAACAATTGAAATTGATGGTGAAACCCATCGGTATGTGGAACCGGATTATTACGCACTCAATCGAATAAATCGCCGAGTATTGGATGCCCAGTTTACCCGAGCACAAGTACAGAACGATGGATTGGGACGGGGTGCTATCATTGATACCTTTCTAACGCTATTTAAAGTGGATCCGTTTAATCGCCGCGCGTTATCCTATTTTGGTATTCAAGATATGACCATTTTACTGGATAGAGTCATCCGCTTGTATGAATATGATGCACAGGTTGCAGCATTCCACGCAGAGGTAGAAGAACAGGTACAAGCAATCTTGGCTGCCCGTGAAGAAGAACAAAGCAGTCAATCCGAACAACCAGAAGGTGAAACACCCGTAGAACCAGCTCCTGCCAATGAAGTAAACCGGGATGAAGATATAGAGGTTACCGAGGAAATGACCATGGCAAGCCGTCGACCTGAAAACCGAGGCGATCATAAAATTGTATTGTTCCGTTATTTAGATCCACCCCGGCGTACCATTCACGATACGCATTTACCCTATTTTTATTAAAAGTACATCTCCCTTTTTTGTAATCTGCTCGACCTTTCCCAATCCATTCCATTCCTTTCATTTTATTAAGGAAAAGCAGTTGATTTTTTTGGAAAATGGTTATACTTTTTAAGTAATATCGAGCCGTGTACCCCGAACCCACACTATGGGATCCACAAGGTTGGTACCGCTGCGAGGGTGATCTATGAATAAGGTATTACTTTTTATCTGCTCTATTGTCCTAATTGGAAGTATTATGGGATGCTTGCGCGTAACCTATGATCAAACAAAGGCGGAAATCGAGCATATTGATATCGATGAAACGTTGAAGGTTGCTGTATACGAGTTGGAGGAAGGTGGACGAGACGAAGCATTGACTATCTGGGCAATAAGGGATCAGCAAATTACAGAAGAACAAGCGGAACAGATTAGTGAACTCTATTTTGAATACACTAAAGCGATGAAAGATAAATATAGCCTGTGGCATTTCACTTGGGCGATCTCCAATTTTTATCGTAATGGTGATGAAACCATCCAGGAAATTCTCCAGGAAGCCTATGATGACGCAAAAGAAAAAGCAACGCTTACCAATAGTATTGCAGATAAATATGTAAATGGGAATAAAATTTACATGGGGCATATGCACGGAATTGCGCATCGTTACGCTCGTAACCATGTTATAGCTCCTGGGAATGAGCGCTATCGGCAATCCTTTGATGATTATCTCGATTGGAAGTTAGATAGAGAGGAAGAAGAACCCGCGCCAAAAGAAGATGAAGCTGAAGCAACTACAGAAGGTGAAACGGATACAACGGTGCCTGAGGGAACAGTTGGAGATGGTCAGACCACAACGGATACTACCGATACCGAACCTGGTGCAGAAGGTGAAACAGAAGGAGAGCAAGCAGGAGATACCACGACGGATGGTGAATCCACTGAACCATTCGATGGTACGGAAACACCAGGTGATGGGACTCAACCAGATGATCCTGAGCAAAATCCTTCTGGACCGGGAGCAGGTGAAGACGAATCCGAAGCAGATGGATCTGCTGATGGAAGCACTACGACACCCGAGCTATCCCCAATAGATACTCCTACCAATGGATCATAAGGTACCCCCAATCGTATCTTCACAGCCATAACAAATACGGGTGGGGGAGAATCAACTTCATATGATCAGTCGGATTCCCTTCTTTACATCCCATATATATCTTACAATTCTTATTGGATTATTTGCTATCATTTTTTTATACGCTTCGGTAAGCCTTTTTTATCGTGCGTTTCTGGGACCCCATACAGATTTCAATATTTATTATCAGACAGCAGAACGCATTATACAAGGGCAGGGGGATACCTTGTATCAACCATTTGACCGAGGTGAATCCTGGAGGTATGTATATCTTCCAGCTTTTGCCTGTGTCTTTGTTCCCTTCTCCATGCTACCGCTTCCCATAGCTATTATCCTTTGGTGTATACTCAATGGAATGATGATAGGGCATATAGCTGTTCTGCTCATTCGAACGCTTTCCATTCCTAAGGAAAAGTTGGGATTTTTTGGAAGTATTTTATTTCTGACAACCGGGATGTATTTGCTTGAAAACGTACAATTAGGTCAAGTGCACGTTCTATTAGCTTATTTAATCGTATTAGCCTGGAGTCATTCCAGAAAAGGAGCAGATCTCGCTGCAGGTATATTTTTGGGGGGAGCAATTGTGATCAAACTGTTTCCGGTGGTATTGCTTTTTTATTTTATTCTTCAACGAAAATGGAAGGGACTTTTAAGTGCCATTCTTACGCTTGGGATCCTCGTATTCTTATTCCCCATACCCTTTTTGGGATGGAATGTTACCTGGAATCACACCCAACACTATACATCAGAAGTCATACTCCCGTTTCTATCAGCTGAAACACAGTTTGGATATACGTATGAACTAATTACCAATGTAGATTCTTTGCATAATCAAGATTTAGGATCGTTATTACAACGGCATTTTTCTTCATTAAATAGCCTTCCCGAATCATATAAATTCCTGAATTGGGCTTCTGTTCCAGCCAAACAGGTTCGACTTTGGATGTTTGGGATTAGTTTTTTGTTTATATTAATAACCTTGGTTTGGCTCAGTAGGATTCACACACGATGGGAGTGCAAAACCCTCCGAGTAGATCGAATCTATTCGGTTTTATTGGTACTGGCGTTTCTTATCATTCCGCGGTTGCGGCTGGCGTACTTATTACCGCTTGCTTTACCTACACTCGTACTACTGATGGATTTTACGCTGGGAGATTCCAAGGATTTGCGCCGTGTCGGATTAATACTTGTTTTTATTCCTGCCTTTTTTTGGGCTTGTACTGCAGTGGAAATCCTTCGCGCGTGCAGTGTGGGTTTTTATGGTATGTTAGGGTTTTGGATGGGAATCCTATTTCTGTATACCCGTGTTTCAAAGTCAGATGACCCGATTCGATCTTCTTAAGGTGTTAGATAATCGTTGGCATTCAATCCGGTTAGTTGTTCGGATATCTCCCATAATCGTTTTTGATATTCTTCATTATAGGAAGAGTGTGACGACTTTCGTTCTCGGGAATCAACGAAATATTTCCCGTTGGTCTTTGCAACTTCTAAAGATGTGGCTAGATAAACCGAGGTTTGAGCACCCTTTACCACGGAAGCACCTCCCATTGCAAATCCTGCATGAAGCAACTTTGTGCTGATCACCCCGGGATGGAGACAATTTACGGTCATTCCCTTTTTGTCCAGGCGGCGGGCTAATTCGTATGTAAATAATACATTAGCTAATTTGGATTGTGCATAGGCGAGATAACCATCATACTGGTGTTCCAACTGCAAGTCATCCCAGTACATACTGGCATCCATATGTACCATCGAGCTAACGTTTATGATCCGAGAGGGTAAACTGGTTTTTAATACATCCATAAGTAAAAGGGTAAGTGTAAAATAGGATAGATGATTAATAGCGAAGGTTGCTTCCAAACCTTCGGGCGTGGTTTCCCGCTGGTTATTGAACACACCTGCATTGTTAATAAGTACATCGAGATGTTCATATTCTTGATGAAATTGATCTGCCAATTGATGGAGTTGCTTCTGAGATGATAAATCACAAAGCATGTAATCGATCCGTTCACGGGTAGCTGGGGTGGAGATTTCTTCTATGGTCTGAATACAACGCTGTTCTGATCGACCAACAATGACAACATGATAATTCTTTGCAAGTAGCTTACGTGCCGTTTCTTTTCCAATACCATCTGTAGCACCTGTAATTAGAACAATTAGCTTACTCATTTGCAACTCCCTTCAATCTTATTAAGATATCAACATCAAGCAGAAAAACAACAAAAAAAAGAAATTCAGAAAGAGGATAATCCCATTCTATTCCGGATTGAATCATGATTTTAATATGTTTTTCTATCCGTTTATTGAAAAAAATAGCAGGCAATCAAACGTCGCACGCACCAAATGATTCTTTGACCATCCTGTGATTCTTTTTTATCTTACACAGGGTAGATGCGCTGGGTGAATTGCATTTTACTAAACATAGGGTAGGGGAGCAGGGATTGATACTCTTATTGAAGGATACACTTTGTATTAATTAAACCGGTTTTGCTTCAACAGAGAGTAATATACTTGAAAGTTACAGTTTTGACATGGGTGTCTGTGTTGCGAAGCGCCACAGACACCCCAAAAAATGTCAAACCACTTTCAAGTGGAATTATGTATTATAAAATCTAATCACCCGGCGGTGTGTTTATTACTAGAAAGAGAAACGACAAAGAGATATAGTAGAAATTTAAAGGGGAACATATGCAACCCACTGAACAGATAATAGAACCAAAAATCACTTTATATGAAAATGTAACGCAGCAATTCAATAAAGCTGCTGATTTAATGGATCTGAACCCAAATATTCGGAAAATCCTCGCGATGCCGAATAATGAAATTGCTGTGAATTTTCCTGTAGAATTGGATGATGGAAGGGTGGAGATGTTTACTGGTTATCGGGTGCAGCATAATAATGTATTGGGACCCTATAAAGGTGGGCTGCGATTTCATTCGATGGTTTCGATAGATGAAATTCGAGCGCTTGCGACGTGGATGACCTGGAAAAGCGCTATCTGTGATATTCCATTTGGGGGCGCCAAAGGTGGGATCCGATTGGACCCCTTCAAATATTCTAAACCAGAGATTGAGCGGATTGCTCGGCGGTTTACATTTGCTTTGGGGAATACCATCGGTCCGGAATATGATATTCCTGCACCTGATGTAAACACCAACTCGCAAATTATGGCATGGATCATGGATACGTATTTATCAACGATTAATCAGAATGAGCGAAATCGCCATGTCCATGTGGTAACTGGGAAACCTGTTTATCTTTCTGGGAGTGTGGGTCGGGAGAAAGCCGCTGGACAAGGGGTGGTACTTGCGATTGAAAAATGGGCGAAGGATCGGCGGGGGGGTTTTGGTCATTCGACGGATTTTTTTTTGGGGTTTGGGGATGTAGGGTCTTTGGCCGCCCGCTTGTTGAAAACGTTTGGCGCTACCCTTTTAGCAGTAGAGGATCACACGGGTGCGATCTACAGTGCTACCGGAATTGATCCGGATGCATTGGCGAAATACGTAGCACGGACGGGTGGTGTAATCGGTTATGAAAGTGCGGATCCCGTTGACCACGATACCTTTTTATCTACAAAAGCCGATCTATTCATACCCGCAGCGATAGAAAATCAACTCACCAAAGATACCGCTCCAAAACTCAATGTCCGTTGTGTGGCAGAAGGAGCAAATGGACCCACCGACCCGGAAGGCGACGAAATATTAAAAAAGAAAAAAATTGACTTGATTCCTGATATCCTTTGTAATGCAGGTGGTGTCGTGGTTAGCTACTTTGAGTGGCTTCAGAATAAACGAAGTGAGCAGTGGGACTTGGCTGATGAGGATTGGAAATTAAAGAAGATACTCGATGAAGCGTATGACAAAGTGCGAACTGCGGCAAAACGATACCGGATCGATTGGCGAACCGCTGCCTATATTGTAGCGCTAGAACGCATTGATGATGTCTATTTAGGGCGGGGTTTATATCCTTGAAAACGATAGCGAAAAAACGATAGTGAAAGGAAACGGTTAAAAGGATTGTCCAAAATAAGTTGAAACCCACCATACAGGCTTCCGCCACCACTTCACCGCATCTTCATTGCGATCCGACGGGCTGATGGCAAAATCCAGGGAGAATACATTGGGATTAATGGCTGTAAAGAGGATGCGCAAACCAATTCCCAGATCATGATGGAACGGTTCATCCCGAAGACTACTTTCTTCCTGTACCCAAGCAGCTGCCACTTCATAAAAACCAGCAAATCCTAAATCCAACCATTTGATGAAGGGGACCGGGTCGGTTCGATATTCAAACTGCGCACGAAGAACCCGGTTTCCCCGGATTGCATTGGATAAAAACGCACGGAGTCCTTCAGTTCCTCCAATAGAAAATGGTTCTAATGGTTTGTTTTTCTTTCCCATCTGAAATACATAATGCGTAGCCAGATACCCGGGTCCCAGGTCTAAAAAGAACACCTTGAGTTTGTTTTCAAACAGGCTTTCTTCATACGTTCCAGTGAGTTTTAAACGGGATGAAAGGGTATGCGTGCCTAAGATGAGTACTCGATGAGCTATTAAGGCACCATAGGTGAGATCTGCTGAAAAATGAAAGAAAGCATCATCCAATTCGTGTTCCCAAAAGGGATCAAGTGCTGGATGCTTTAATCCGGCTTTTAGAATAAGCTTAAATCCTTTTTCGATAAATTCATCTCGGCGATACCGATAGATATTTTGAAGTTTGTAATAATCATAATATCCTCCTTCCAGTGCCAAACCTGCTAGGCTTTCTTCCGTTCGGGGGAATAGATAACGTTTATAGTTCTCATTCCGATTGGAAAGCGCTTCGGGTGATAGGTTTGATGGGAATGTTTTTACTGCATCTAGAAAATCAAATTGATGAAGGATGAAATTCACAAATACACCAGGAATTATTTTCCAATAGATTCCATGAACGTTGAAGGCATAGTCAAGGGATTGTTCGATGGATACGTGCTTATAAGCATAACCGCTTGCTGGGATTTTCTCCCAATCTGTTGGTAGATTATCCTCGTCCAGTTTTGATGCTTCACTATCAGGTACGTATGCTCCGGTAGAAGTGAAGAAAACGACCTTCGGATCGGTTCCTTCATACGCACGAGCTGTACCTTCATCCCAAATGAAACTAACGGAGAACCGTAGCTGATCATATAATGTTAAAAATGGTTGTTCAACAACGGCTCCCACTCGATAGCCATCAAAGATACGATTCCCACGGCTATTTTTTTCTTCGCGACGCCAATTCAGTTCACCAAATACTTGCATCTGAATTTTTGTGTTTCCTACAAATGGATCCCGGTAAACGGATTTCGTTTGAATTTTATAGGGATCCAGCTGAAACGCAAATTCCAACTCGTTATGCAATCCAAACACATTTCGCCAGATGGCTGCAGTGCTGAATAGGATATATCCTCCTATCTGATCGAATTTTATGTTGAATTGATACGGAAAGAGATCTACCGTCATCACCACTAAATCCACTGCATCTTCTGAGTCGGTTTTTAAAGGAAAGATCCGCGCGTCACTGATGGCTTTGATATTTTTAAGCATACGCACATTTTCATCAATCACTTTCTGATCGTAAATCTCACCCTCATTAAAAGTAATTTCCCGTCGAACCACCCAATCTCGTGTATTAAACACAATTGCATTTCCTACTTTGAATACAAAACGAAAGAATGCTGTTTCCGCATTAGTTGGAAAGGGTGGAAGCGCCTGGATGTAGATCTTTCGGATAGTTTTTCCTTCCGGATATTCATCCAATTGCTCGGGATC
>CAYPZJ010000181.1:0-9531 GCA_964414635.1 uncultured Spirochaetia bacterium | reverse complement strand
ACTTCTGTCCCTAATTCAAATAAATTATTTATTACTTTAAAAACTGTTTTTTCGTTCCCTGGAATAATTCCTGCAGAAATCATAACTGTATCATCTGCCCCAATATTCAGTTGCCGATGTTGCCGATTAGAAAGTTGTGTCAGAACAGACATCGGCTCTCCTTGGCTTCCAGTAACAATAATAATAACTTTGTTTTTTGGATAGGCTCCAATATCTTTTAAATTTATTCGAATAGACGGATCATATTTTAAATATCCCAAATCGCTTGCGATCTGCACGTTACGCTCCATAGATCTTCCACAGAACGCTATTTTCTTTCCTAGTTTACTAGCCACATCCATAATCTGTTGTACGCGTAATAAATTCGATGCAAACGTAGCAATAAATAACCGACCTGAACAATTTTGAATGAATCGAGTGAATTTCTCTCCCAACTCCCGCTCTGAAAGACTCCAACCATCACGTTCCACGTTTGTAGAGTCGGACAATAATAGCAAGACCCCCTCTTTACCCAGCTGAGAAAACCGTGCTAAATCAAAGTGGTTATTATCGACGGGGGTAAGATCAATTTTAAAGTCGCTAGTATGTAAAATAGTTCCAAGATCTGTATGAATAGCAATGGAAAAACAGCTGGGGATGCTATGATTTACACCGATGATTTCTGCACGCATCGCACCAAATTCAAGAAGATCACCAGGTTTTACTTCAAAATATTCAACCCGATCCTTAATTCGATGTTCTTCCAACTTGCTTTTAACCAAGCCTAATGTAAGTGGCGTCCCGTAAATGGGAACATCAAATTGTTTGAGAAGGTACGCTACCGCGCCGATATGGTCTTCATGCCCATGGGTAAGAAGCAGGGCTTTAAACTTTGTGCGTACTTCACCCAGGTATGCCCAATCCGGGATAATGAAATCTACACCCGGACTGTCCATATCGGGAAATTGAAGCCCACAATCCACCACAATCAGCGTGTCTTTATACTCAAAACCGAGCATATTACGCCCGATTTCACCCAATCCTCCAAAAACTATTAGTCGCAACGAATCTTCAGCCGTCATATGCACCTTCTAGTGCCGTCTTCGATTCCCACCTGGGCGTCGGCCTGTCCCTCCACCAGATCGTCTATGGGAAGAGCCGGATTCATTTGGATGTTCTGCATCGTATTCTTCCGATACGAGATTTATCCTTCCTTGGCTATCCACTTCAGTAACTTTCACCATAATGGTCTGTCCAACGGAAAGTACATCTTCTGGAGCACGAACTCGGTGATTCGCAATTTTCGACACATGAAGCAGACCATCTTTTCCTGGCAGGATTTCTACAAACGCACCAAAATTTGTAATCCGTTTGACCGTTCCCTGATACATCTTTCCAATTTCCGCTTCTGCAAACAAATCCTGAATCATGTAATACGCCTTGGTTACCGCTTCTTCATCCTTGGACGTCACATTCACTTTCCCAAAATCGTCAACATCTACATTCGCACCTGATTTTTCAATAATTCCTTTTATATTCGACCCTCCAGGACCAATCAACTCACGTATCTTCTCCACTGGAATCATAAAGGTGATAATCTTAGGAGCATAATCCGACAGCGAATCCCGATGAATAGACAAAGTATTTTTCATCTTATCTAAAATTTCAATACGAGCTTGTTTCGCTTGGTTCAGTGCTTCTTCAAATACTTCAAAGGTAATCCCCGCTATCTTTAAATCCATCTGAAATGCCGTTATTCCCTTTTCCGTTCCTGCTACCTTAAAATCCATATCTCCCAAATGATCTTCCGCTCCCTGGATATCCGTTAGAATTTTGTAGCGATCGCCGTCTTTCTCCGTTACCATTCCCATAGCAATCCCAGCAACGTGATCTTTAATGGGAACCCCTGCGTCCAATAATGCCATACAAACAGAACAAACCGATGCCATTGAAGAAGAACCATTGGATTCCAAAATTTCGGAAACCATTCGAATCGTATAAGGGAAATCATCTTGATCGGGAAGGATCGAAACGATTGCTTTTTCCGCAAGCTTGCCGTGTCCAATCTCACGACGGCCCGGCGAACCCACCCGACCCGTTTCTCCAACCGAAAAGGGAGGGAAGTTGTAATGTAACATATGATAACTGGAGAATTCCTCCTCCTGATCGATATCGTCAAACCGTTGTTTATCAATGGCTGTTCCCAACGTTACCACTCCTAAACTCTGTGTCTCCCCTCGTGTAAATAGGGCTGAACCATGGGTTCGAGGTAATACCGACGTCTCCACTTCAATCTGACGTAAATCCTTCAAACCTCTTCCATCTACTCGCTTTTCCTCGAGGATAATCTTATCTCGAACAATATCCAATTCCAAATCCTCAAATATAGAGCCCAACCAGGTTATATCTTCCGACTCCTCCCCAAGCTTTTCAGTAAAATGAGCTACCATATCTTCTTTCACCTGCTTGACGGCTTCATCCCGATTTTGCTTTCCTTCTGTAAACAAAGCAGTTTCCAATTTGCTTTTTGCATAATCTGTAACACTAGAGACTAATTCCACAGGAATTGAAGGTGATTCGAATTCAATCTTGGGTTTCGCAGCCATATCCACCAGTTCTTGTTGAAAATCACAGAGTTTAACAATTTCTTGTTGCGCTTCCCGTAAGGCATCCAACATTAATGATTCACTGATTTCCTTTGCTCCACCCTCGATCATAGTAATAGCATCCCGTGTTCCTGCCACTAATAATTCCAAAGTCGATTGGGCTTGTTCCAGAAAGGTGGGATTTATAATTAATTCATCATTCACTAATCCAACCCGTACCGCTCCAACCGGACCAGCAAAGGGAATCTCTGAGATGGCTACTGCTGCACTGGAACTAATAATACTAAGAATATCCGATGAATGAATCTGATCGGCAGAGATTGTGGTAGGAATAATCTGTACCTCTCGATTAAAATTCTTGGGAAATAACGGACGAAGGGGACGGTCGGTAAGGCGTGATATCAGAACCTCCTTATCCTTTGGGCGTCCTTCCCTCTTGATGAATCCACCAGGTATTTTCCCCGCAGCATAATATTTCTCACTATACTGAACTTGGAGTGGGAAATAATCTAAATTGGGCATTTCAGGCCCCATACAAACCGTGGTAAGTACCACAGTACCACCATACGTGATCTTTATAGAACCGTGGGCTTGTTTGGCGAGCTTTCCTGTCTCAAGGGATAATTCTTCCCCACGGATTTCCATCGCCACACGTTTTACTTCTGACATATCTTTTCTCCTTAGTGTACCACCATAATAGCATTAATTCATTGATTTGTGCGGTGTCTAAATGTGATATATTCGTGAATATGACAACCGTCAAAAAGGTTATACGTCCTTATCCATACATTCCATATATCATAGATGGGGGTATCACTCAATTATCATGTGCTTGCGTGGATCCAAAAGAGGTTACAAACCACAAACCAAACGTCTTAAAATACTTCCATGCTACTGCTGCATGCTTGTACCAGGTTTAAATGTGGGCTTATACATTTCCTAACAAGGTTTCCACGCATTCCATACAATACTAAACCCAACCACTATTCGTTTTGGTTAGGTTCCAGGGCGTTATACTTTATTTTCGTAAGCCCAATTTTTCAATGATCGTACGATACCGCTCGAAATTAGTATTCTTCAAATAGTTAAGATGTCTTCGCCGCATGGAAACCAATTTAATCAGTCCTCGTCTACCTGAAAAATCCTTTTTGTGTTCTTTAAAATGCTCGGTCAATCGAATAATCCGCTCGGTTAAATGTGCAACTTGTGCTTCCGGAGATCCCGTATCCGTCTCATGTACTCCATATTTTTTAAAGATCTCCATTTTTTCATCTCGGGTCAATGCCATAGGTCCTCCATTAACTTCAAACACGCTTCTTTATCAAGCTCTAACTGGGTTCGTAGCTCCTCAAATGTGTTAAACGCAATATATTCTCGGATTTTATCTAAAAAAAATACCCGAACGATTTCTCCATAACAATTTTGGGAAAAATCAAATACGTGCGTTTCCACCAGCTCCTCCACTTCCTTATCCGTAAGCGTTTCGGCTTTCCTCCCAATAAAGGTCATACTAAAGTGGGTTTGATCATTCACCTGTGTTTTGGTGAAATAGATACCTGGTGATAAAATGGGAAAGGGTGTTGGTTGCTGATTGATCGTGGGAAATCCGATTTGTCTTCCCCGTTTGCTCCCTTCGATCACCTTTCCATCTATAAAATAAGGATCGCCCAACAACGCATTCGCATGTTTTACCAATCCTTTATTTAACAGCCCTCTAATCTTGCTGGAGGAAACCGTCTCCCCATCATAAATGACCGGATCAATAACTACAAGATCCAAACGATTGGGTGCCTCCGCACTTACTGCCTGAATATAATCTAATCCACCTTTATTCGCCTTTCCAAAACGGAAATTGTAGCCAAGAACAAGTAAGAGTTTGTTATTTTGCATTAATAAATGCTGGATAAACTCCTGATGTGTAATATTACTAAATTCCACAGAAAAGTCAATCAGGCATACTTCATCCACCCCTACTTTCTCCATCGCTTCTAATTTATATTCTAAGGGGCGTACAAAGGCCGGTGCTTTATTAGGAAACAGGATAGCGGTAGGATGCCTACGGAAAGTAAGGACCTGACTCGTAGCTTCTTTCTCTCGAGCTAGATGAACAAGTGTACGTAGCAAGTGGATATGCCCACGATGAATGCCATCAAACATCCCAACTGTGAGGCAGCTAAATTTATGATTCGGTATCGATTCAATACCGTCATACACTTTCATATATCTGGTTCGCTTTTATAAACCCGTCAACTAATCAAATTTTACCAATTCCCGATCATACCATTCAGGATTCTTCACCGCTTCCACCGCCGCTTGTAACTGAATATCATATTCTAAATCATACAACCGATCTACATCGTATCGGTTCTGCCAATATCGTATACGATTTCTTAATAAATCCTCATTCACAGGAATATTTTGATCTTTTATGGATTTAATGAACTCCTGGTAGTCCGATTCCGTCGGATTCTCATGGTTATCTATAAAATCCTGGATTGCATTGTCTTCTGTGAGCTTTGCCAACATATCATCGATGGTTCGCATTGGGAAATCTATTTCAATATCCGGTTCAATCCCTTGTCCATGAATCGAGCGTCCGGATGGAGTATAATATTTTTGTACCGTTAATCGCATACCGATTTCCTCTCGTACCGAAGTACGGAGCGGATATACGTTTTGCACAGAACCCTTCCCATAACTACGCGTTCCCACAACAACCCCTCGTTTTGTATCCTGTAATGCACCCGCAAGAATTTCCGAAGCGGAAGCGGAATTTTCATTAATCAGTACCGCGATGGGTTCATCTTTTAAAATTATTTTCGAAGGTTCTGCATAATAATCGTCATCATCCCACATGTATCTACCCCGAGTGAATACCACTTTCCCTTCTGGGATAAAACGACGACACACAGATACCGCCGCTTCTAAAAGCCCACCAGGATTATTCCGCAAATCGATAATTAATCGTTTCATTCCTTGTTCTTTTAATTCCATCAGGGCAGCTGTGAGGGTTTCATTGGTATGGGCACTGAACTGATTGATACGCATATACGCAATTGTATCATCCATCATTTCATATCGAACCGTAGGAATCGAAATCCGTGCTCGTTCAATTGTGATTTCTTTCGGCTCAACCATACCCGTCCGCTGTATCTTGAACGTTACCGAAGTTCCAACCGGACCTTTCAACTTATTAATAATTTCATCCAGCGGTTTATCTTTGGTGGGTTCCCCTTCCACTTCCACAATACGATCCCGAGGCTGTAAATGCGCTTCCCAGGCTGGTGTTCCTTCAATCGGAGCCACGACTATTGGATACCCATCTTCCTGATCAATATGAATTCCAATTCCACCGAATTCCCCTTCGATACCCTGTTTTAAAGCTCCATAACGCTCAGGATCAAGAAATGCAGAATGATGGTCCCCTAACGCATCTATCATTCCTTTAACCGCACCATAAAAAAGCGTTCGGTAATTGGCATCATCCGTTTCTACATAATTATCACGCGTATATGAAAGCGCATCCATAAAAATGTCCATATAATAGGAAAATTCTTGGCGGCTCGTTTGATCCGTACTCGCAGGAATTGCTTGGAATATCAGGATCCCACATAGAATGATACTAATCAGTATTATACTGATTTGCATTCGCTTAGGCTTAATACGTAATAATACAAGGCTTTTCAATCGACTCACAGATATACCCTTCTCTATTCAGATTCGTCTCTAAAGGATACTAATTCTTAAAGCATTCGTCAAAGCTGCTTCCGCTGTTGGGTGCAATTATACGCATCCATCAAGTATAACAAAAACCCACCCCCCTATTCATTAATATAAGACTGGATAATTTCATAGAATTCATTCAAATCCTTAATAGGCTTAGGAATGAAATGGGAACAACCAGCATCCATTGCCTGTTGATCTATCCCTGGTGTGATATAGGCACTAATAGCTATAATGGGAATGTATTTGGTTTTGGGATTAGAACGTAGCGTTCTAACAATTTCCAATCCGTCTTCCTGTTCCAATCGAAGATCAATCAAAATAAGATTGAGCGGACGTTCGTTTGCACAGATGAGTGTCTCATCACCATTTTGTGCCGTTAAAATTTGAATGTTCCCCATTTCAGAAAGGATTTCCTCCATTAAATGCAAATTAGAGGGTGAATCTTCTACTACTAAAATACGGGATTGTTTCTTTACCTCAATCTTTTCATTTCTGATATAAGAACCAGGCGTTTCCTCAGCGATTCGATTTATACTAAGCTTTTCAGAATCAAGTGGTAGCGTAAAATAAAAGGTTGATCCTTCACCAGGTACGCTATGCACCCAAATATACCCCCCTAAAAGCTCCACTAATTTACGAGTAATCGCTAAACCAATCCCCAATCCTTCTTGGTCACGGGTCATCGTTGGTTCTGCTTGATAGAATTCCGTAAAAATTCGTTCATGATCTTCTTTATTTATACCTAAACCAAAATCTTGAATCTCAAATACCACCTGACCTTCGGACTCATCAGGTTTACACCGAACATAAATCGTACCTTGGGGATTGGAATATTTAACCGCATTGGATAATAGGTTAAACAAGATCTGCTTTAATCGAAATCGATCACTGATTACCGTCTCAACCAATGGATCAATTTCCTGAAAAACCTTCAGCGCTTTATGTCGAATAGGGACTTCCAACAACCGAAGCGAATCACCAATAAGCGGGGTCAGCTTGATGCTACTTTTCTCAATAGCAAACCGTCCCGATGCCATTTCTGAAAGCTCCAGTAACTCATTAATCAAAGATAACAAATGCTCCGCTGAACTAAGGATCCGGTGAACCTTGTCTTTTTCATCATCCCCCTTGACTTTCATTCCCAACAATTGAGCAAAACCAATTACACTATTTAAGGGAGTGCGGAGTTCGTGAGAAATATTCGCTAAAAAGACATCCTTGATAAGATTGGCTTCTCGTATTTTTTGATTCTTTGCCTGCAATAGATTGTTATAACTTCGGAGTTTAATGTTAAGCTCAAGCAATTCACGGGTGCGTTCTTCCACAATCTGAACCAGGGATTTTTTCTCCTCTTCCTGCTGCTTATCCATTTCAATTCGAAACGTAATATCCTTAAGAATGGCAATCATAATATCCGGTTCCGTTGGAGATAACCAGGTGAAATAGGTTTCCGCAAAAACTTCACTTCCATTCGCATGCTTCCATCGTATATCTATTTTCTCAATTTCATGCTGTGCTAATAAATTGAGAATATAATCCGTATTCCATACCACATTGGCATTCAGATAAAAATCTTCGATCGACTTCTCCAGGAAATCCGTACGCTCAAACCCAAGCATCCGTTGGGAAGCGGCATTGGCATCTATTATTTTCCCGTTCGTTCGATTAAATAAGATCATCCCATCGGGAATATGATGAAAAAACCAAGCAATTCGATCCTCTATTTTTTGTATCCGTTGGGAAAGCGCTTTCGGGTTGCTTGTTTGCACAAATTGCTGAAGTAGTTGCCGAATCACATTAGAAAGATGCTCCAGCGTCACCATGGTGAAATAAGGTAATGATCGCAGGGTATCTAAATATTCCTCAAAATTCCATCCATGATTATCCGCAATTTCTTTATATGTATTTTCCGTAAAATAATAGGCATCCACCCGAAGGGGTCCAACAATTACTTTGTGCAGTCCATTCTTCCGCAATTCCAATTCAACTATTAGAAAAGATAACCCCATAGGTGAAGTGAAAAGGCGTACTCCTGCTTCTTCATTTCCTTTTACAAGTGGTTTTGCTTCAGCAATCCCTTCGAGGATAATCGCCTGATTTATGGATTGGGAACGATAACGCTTGATATATGCTGGTGCATTAATGTAATCCTGCAACATCGTTCCTTTTTCATCCGTCAGAACACAACCCACATTGAACGCCAGTGCCAAATCCTGAAGCGTTGTAAGTAAATCTTGCAATTCAAACGCCTGCTCGACTTTTTTATTTTCCTGCATCATTATAATTCTCATTCCCAATGGTTTTATGCTTTTGGTATCTAATCTCGTGATATTAAACTAGGTAAGGATACATGCGCTATTTTGATTATCGTTTCCCTTCCCCTATCATACACATTACGCCACACCGTTACTATCAGAAAATAGCATAATTTGGTTGAAGAAGCAAGAGGTTTATGTAAAATAGCTAGGTTATCTTTTTGGGTTATTGGAATTCTAAAAAAGTGGAGTGAAACGCATCGAGCATAATCCCGCTTCCATACGCTCGGATTAGCCTTCAATCCATTTCATAATTTCTTGTTCCAGTTTTGTGTTGATCTCCATAAATTGATTATGAAGGATGGGTAAGGATTTGGGGGAATCGAGAGGGGCATGTTGACTACTATAGAATTTCATTTTTGGCTCTGTACCCGATGGACGTACGATCAATCGGATATCATCTTCCGTAAAATACATTAATACATTACTCTTAGGAAGTTGGGTAGGAGAACTAACGGTTGTACGGCGATCGATTTCTGTCCCATACATGAGATCCACAATTCGTACAATTTTTTTACCGGCAAGAACTTGGGGAGGAACATTCCGCAACCGCTCCATTATTCGCTTCATTTTATACATCCCCGACTGACCCGGCAGTGGAATATTAATCGTATAATCATCATAGTATCCTACCAACCCATACAATTCAAGCAATAAATTATATAGATCCCGATTCTTTTCAACTCGTTGTGTGGTAACCATTTCTGCGAGTAATAACAAAGAACCAATCGCATCCTTATCCTGACAATATTTTCCAGGTAAATACCCGATGCTTTCTTCAAACCCAAACAGAAAATGGCGATAGTCCTGAGTGTGCTTCTTAGAACGATAATAGCTCATTTTTTCAGAAAAGTTCTTAAACCCAGTTAGCACTTCCACGCATTCTACTCCAAAATGTTTACAGA
>CAYPZJ010000180.1:0-9596 GCA_964414635.1 uncultured Spirochaetia bacterium | reverse complement strand
AATTTACACTACATGGGTTGCGCGATTCTAGGGAAGATTTCGTGTAATTGGTTTGTATCTATAAAATAAATTCATTCTTCATACAAAAATACAGATCAAAAAAAAATAAAAAAAATAAGCAATATCCTCATCACACTTGATAAGCCATAAATAGAGTCGGACATAAGGTTAAATACCTTCAAGAAACAACATTATTCCTCTATTCGAAAATCAAAATCTCATGTATTTAAGTCATGATAATTGTTTGTTGTAGTGTTATTATCATATATAGTACTTCGTTCGGAAGTGAGGTTGATATGAGACCCTTTCTTTTCCTTCTATTATTCATTCCGATTTGTGGGATTCCTCTCCTTAGTCATGCAGCCTTTTCTCCAAGTGAACTGGATCGTTATTGTGGAAATGCATTTATCTTGACCCAGGAATGGCATCAAATGGCAGAGTTGATTGCTGCTACGGACGGGAATATCGAACCCAGTGATGAATCCTATTTTCAGGACTTGATTGAAATGACGCGATCCTTTACTCAAAATCTAGAACAACGTGGGAATTTAGAAATACAAATGATCGCCCAGGATGTGTATAAAAATCTAAAACTGGTCCAGCAAAATCGAGCCGCAAGGCAGACCCAAACCACCGTCGATGCGTGTATGGAAGTATTTTATGCATTTCGGGATATACAGGACGCATTGGGTTGCTAACTCGTTTATATTCCAATATCCTTATCATTGTGACAGAAATGTCTGCATTATGGTACGAATCCCGCCCTACTTCACAATATATTTATAGTTACAGTTAATATTCTTCTTCTTTTCTTATCTTTTTCAACTAGAACCAATACGCATGAAGATACTCGAATATTCAGTTGTAATTCGAGTTGCCATAGCATTTCTTCCTTCTATAATTGTTATCCATTCATTATACAGCTCCGAATCATCCCCATCATTCTTATCTTCTTTGGATACGAGGATCACATAATGGTATGAATCTTGCACCCATATAAAAATGGATTGGATGGACATACGACGCAAACGTAGCTAAATCCAACAAAAGAACGAAGTAAAAAAGAATCATCTGGAGGAATGTATGGCACAGTATCACGAACCACTAGAAACACTAAGCACATCGGATTTGAATTATGTTCGAGCCTTGGAGAGTTTAAAAGAAGAAATTGAGGCGATTGGTTGGTACCATCAACGGATGGCAGCCACGGACGATACAGAACTACACCAAATTTTAGAACATAATCGGAATGAAGAAATTGAACACGCTGCGATGATAGTAGAATGGTTACGAATCCATATGCCCGGATGGGATGAACAACTCAAAGAATATCTATTTAAGAAAACTTAATCAACGATTGAATAGGTGTGATTCGTTCCATCTATTAAGAAGCTTTGTAGTTTAGTTAAAAATACAGATGTCTATACGAATCAATTAGTGAGGAAAGAATTATGAAACATTACACCTATCTCATTATTGGAGGGGGCATGGCTGCGCATCATGCTGTTCGGGGTATCTGAGAAGTGGATTCGATTGGCTCGATTGCCATTTTCTCTGAAGAACAAGCTGCTCCATACAAACGCCCCCCATTATCCAAAGATCTATGGAATGGTAAACCGTTGGAACGAATTTGGTTAGAAACCCATCGGTATGATTCGGTAACCCGTTATCAGGGAATGAAAATCATCGATTTGGATCCGGAAAATTATGAAGTAACGGATGCTGCTGATCAAAAGTATCGATACGATATGTGTTTGCTGGCAACCGGAGGAAAGCCACGCGAACTGCTCACCGAAGCAAAAGGTATAATTTACTTTCGGACCCTCGAAGATTATCATCACCTGAGCCATCTCATGCAGACAAAAGCCAATTTCCTTGTTATCGGGGGAGGATTCATTGGTTCAGAAATGGCTGCTGCACTGGCTATTCAACATAAAACTGTTCACTTGCTCTTTCCAGAAAAAGCCATGGGTACTCGTCAATTTCCTGAATCCATCTCGAATTACGTGAATCAATATTATGAAGATAAAGGAGTGCTGCTTTACCCAGAAGATACTATTGAACAACTGACACAAACGGAAACAGGATATCATATTCGAACAAAACAAAACAAACAATGGAAAGTCGATGGCATTGTGGCAGGATTAGGAATCAACCCCGAGACAACATTGGCTGAAGCCGCTGGTATCGAAGTGGATAATGGCATCCTGGTGGATGAACAACTCCAAACATCCCAAACCGATGTTTTTGCCGCTGGGGATGTCATCCGATTTTATAATCCAGGATTGGATGATCGGATACGGGTGGAACATGAAAATCATGCCAATAAATCCGGTCGTTTTGCTGGATACAATATGGCGGGAAAACAAACACCCTATACCTACCTTCCCTTTTTCTATGGGGATTTGTTTGATTTGGGGTATGAAGCAATTGGACGGGTGGATTCTTCCATGTTGATGGTTGAAGATTGGAAGGATAAACCTAAAAAAGGTGTCGTATACTATCTTCACGAGCAGCAAGTAAAGGGAGTTCTGCTTTGGAACGTATGGGAAAAAGTCGATGCAGCACGGGATCTGATTGAAAAAAAGACTATTTGGGATGATCCGCAGGATCTGTGTGGAGCATTGTAACACACGTACTTTTTACAAAAGCCAATATTTCTAATTTGACAATGTCCACACAATACGTTGTTCATTCTAATCGTTTATTATCTTCTGCAGGTTGCTTCCTACACAAGCAGGAGGTGATAGGGAAAATTTTTTCACTGCATAAGAGATAAGTACTTAAAGCAATACCAGGAACACCAGACAGGGTAATCGTTCCGTAATCTGAATACGTTCCGACTGTAGAATCACAAATACCAAGTGTTACTCTATCTGCAATGGTTGCTCCACACTACTAGTGTCGTGTGACTCCTTAAAATTCCTAACCACATCGACTTCGCTCAGTGCCCGTTCATTAAGCGAAGCCGAAATGAATCCTTGACTAATTGATTTCATAATTTTAAGTGTCCATTAGTACCTAGTCTATGAGGAAAAAACCTATTAAAAATGGTCAAAGATTTTGTGGCAAAATGGTCAATCTTCTTTCACACTCATTCTTATTATCTTCCATTTTAATGAAATATCCAAAAGTAACGGGGTTTAAAAAATAGAAAAAGATAGAAATCATTCAGTACGAAATAGCATAAGGGTGCATATTCCTTCTCCTCCATTGGACCAAATACTAAGTAGGTATGGTCCTGAACGATCAAACTGTATAGCCAAAAGACTATCCAAACCCACACCCTGGTCATCATCCCCTCCAATAACCACCCCATCAGGACTGTATACAAGAATTTCTGGATCTATAGCCTCTGCATGAGCATTGATAATAATCATTTCCCCTTCTTCACCCAAAAATCGATAATAATTAGTTGTTCCAGGGGTGAGGGTACAGGTATGACTTTTATCCAAATCGATAGTTGGGATTTCTTCCTTCCATAACTCAACCTGAAATGAACCACCTCCTCCCCAACCTGCAGCATTAACCTGGATGCGATACGCTCCTGCTTCACGTATCATGGTTTGGATGGAGGCATTGGTCTGAAAACCTGTGTCATCATTTTCCATAAACAAACTCCCATCCGGCTTGTATATGCGAAGAATAGGATCAAAATCCGTACTAGAAACACGAAAGCGGATGACTTCATTGGCATCCACATTAAAGGTGTAAAAGCTTGACGCACCTAAAGCAAGACTCCCTTCATACTCCGAGTTAAGGGATAGCGGAATGGTAGGATCAGTCAAACACACACGATAAGTGACTTCGTTGGTAGCTCGAAGTTGAAGGTAATATGTTTCCACTTGATTGGTTTGAAAAGCATATGTCCATTGCTCTCCCTTATTAGACAAAGGAAAAACAGAAACCTGTTTCGCGGAATTAGCTGGATCAAACCCCTGGGTTTCATTCTCATCGAATGGTGCTGGAATAACACGATATGCTAGGAATAGCGATCGCCAAAGGGTTATCGATAAGAATTGAGCGGGTTGCGTTTCAACTATCCAGATTATTCCACAATCCTTCTCCAGTTCTTCTGCATAATCTTCATTTATCTCCAACCTACGGATTTCAACAGGTTTTAACGTCACCTGAAATCGTGTCGTGTTATTCCCATAGGTCATCAATACATGCTCTCCGGTTATCTTAATAGGGATCATATCCTGCCAGATATTTTCAATACGTTTCCCCTTGGGATCAAACACTTCCCAATTAGATATACCAAGTTTGGAAAATTGAGGTATATAATATGAGTCCTTAGAGGCAGAAAAATAATGGCAGTATTTGCCTTCCCTATTGAAATTTTGAACGGTAGATTCATTAGGGTTTAGAGGAAAAGATTCGAATCGATCCAAATAAAGCGTATATCGTCCCCCACCTTGTTTCATAAAGGCATGAACCAAAATATGATAGGTTCCAGGTTCAGTCAGCCTAATCATAAAGAATGATTCATTACCCTCATCATCTGCTTCACGTAAGATCTCTTCCTTATCGGTTTGAAAAACCAGAACCGGATCAAATTGGTTGGAAAACACTCGAACGCGGATCGTTTCGGCTTTCGTGAGTTCTATATTCCATTGATCGGTTTGATTAACGGTTAATGTTTTGTCAAAACGATTTTCAGAACCCACATCCCGAACGTTTTCCTGAGCAAATAATGGAAATACAAAACCCATAAATAAAAGGAACCATCCTAGAACGATCAAAGGGTGATGTTTCATAGCTACCTCCAGTTAGAATTTCTCCTCTAAGCTATAAACAAGATAGTTAAAAATTGTTTTTTTTTCGTGTATTTTCTTTATTTCGAGGCCGATATAAGAAACTGATGTTACGCACTCTCTGAAACCGTTTCATACGATCTACATATCGTTGATAGTCCCTCACTAATAATAATACTTTTACTCCTATCCGTTTTAAGACTGCTATGAAATCTTTCTACCTTTAGGATGAACGTGAAGTGAATCAAATCCCGTTTTTATCATATCTATTTATTAGGCGTCATAGAGATAATAATCTCGTTTTTTTATTCATGAAAGGGAAGCCACTAAAGCAAGAACCATGAAAAACTTGTTTGGGTTCCTTTTAAAGGTGTTTCCACATGGGTGGGGTAGTTCAATGATAGATACTTGGATAAAAACAACTAGAATCATATTACAGAAATGTATGCCCCTTGCTTCTAGTAATTATTATACAGCAAATAGCCGCTGAAATATTTTTGAATACCAACTCCAAAAATTATGTTTCAAGACGACTAATCACAAAAGTAATCCTATGTTGAAAATTCTGATAGGATCAGTCTGAAACCCAAAAATAAAACGAAAAGAGAATATATACGACAAGGTTTTTAGATGAAAAAAATGCCGAAATTTACGATACCACCTTTCCAAAAGAATAAAGAAGAAAGCACTTTTTTCTATAAATCCGTTCGCACCAAAGTAAAACAATATTTTCAAAAAACACATCCGTCATCCAATCTGATATCAATTCTGAAAGAAACAACAGGATATTGGATAAATTTATGTTATTCTGAATTATGGGAGCTGATGTTTCCCCCCACCTTATCCCGATCTTGGATGGTGTTTTCTAATGGCTTTTGTCCCTCTTGCAACGAATCTGTTCAAATGTACAACTGGATAATAGATCCCATAAGCCATCCTTGGAAAGTGCAATGTCCCCATTGCTTTTTCCTTTTCCCGACCAATGATTTTTATACTTATTATCGATCTGGTTTAGATCAACAAGGAGTCTTTAGAAAAGAACAAGCCGATAAATCTATGCTAGTCAACCCATCACATCCTGATCCGAAAGACCCTTTGCATTCTTTTGGAGTTGATGATGGGGATGGGTATCAAAATAAAGATAATCAGTGGCGATTCATTGGAGCTTATTTGATTTATGGGCAATGGAAAAAGCTGGTGCTTGAAGGTATTCGTCGATTGGCCGCTTTATACGTGATTACGGGGGAAGAAGAATACGCTATGCGTGGGTTTATTTTGCTACATCGAGTTGCTGATTTTTATCCAGAGTTTGACTTTGCAAGCCAAGGATATAGCTATGAGAAACAGGGATCATCCGGGTATGTATCTACTTGGCATGATGCTTGTGAGGAAACCCGTGAACTTGCTTTGGCTTATGATATGATCTATGATGGTATACAGGAAGAACAACCTGCCGTTCAATTTTTGTTAAATAAACGTTCCCAAAACAATCCTAATCCGGAGGATGTTAGTCTATCCGCTCTTAAAAGCCATATTGAAAAACGTATTCTAAGAGATGCGTTAGCGCATACTGAAAAAATTTGGTCGAACCAACCTCGGCAACCTAACACCGTAATGATAATTTTAAGTGTGCTTTCTTGGGATGAGCACGTTTCCCAAATCCAGCAGATTCTATCGGATGTAATCACACAACTAACCTTAGTAGATGGTGTTACTGGTGAAAAGGGGATTTCTTCGTATGCAGCTTTTGTAATTCAATCATTTGCTAACATTATCATGTTGTTTTCTATTCGCGAACCCCACTTCATTAATTCGTTAGTCAAGCGTTTTCCTAAAATAATCCAAACCTATACCTTTCATTTGGATACTTGGTGCTTGGAGCAGTACTATCCCTTGGTAGGAGATGCGGATTGGATAGGGAAATCTTATACCCACTATCAAGGGGTGCAGTTTATTAAAACTCCCACCCAGGATGGAAGTCACGTATTTAATTGGTTAGCCCATCCTTCCATGTTTACATTTTTGTGGCTTCTTTATAAAGCCAGTGGTGATATACGATTTGCCCAAACTATATACAAGGCTAATGATTATCAATATCATGGTTTATTTCATGATCCCTACCATAATGAGTCGTGTAAATGGCGTGTAGAATTAGAATCTGTGATTAACAAACATGGAAAAGAACTTGGTCAAGCCAGCGTAGTAAAACGCAATTGGCAGTTGGGCATCCTTCGATCAGGTCGAGCGCAAAACAGACGGGCTACCTGGATAACCTATGAAGCAAGTACAGATCATGGGCATATGGATGCTTTGAATCTTGGTATCTTTGCATATCAGCATGATATCGTCTCTGATTTCGGGTATCCTCCCGTTCAATTTGGGGGATGGCAATCGGAAGCCGTACAATGGTATCAATCCACATTAGCACATAATACCGTTGTCATAGATGATCAAAATCAAATCCCAGCCAAAGGAAAATTATTAGAATTTTCTGAAACTGATGACATACATGTTATTCATGTTGCAAATACAAAAGCGGTTCAGCAATCCCAATATGATCGACAGATAATACTGATTGATTTTAATGAGGATACCTTTTATGTGGTCGACATATTTCGGGTTACAGGTGGCACAAAACATGATAAATGGCTTCACACCAACTTTGCTGATGTAAATACACATTCCCTTGATTTACAACCATCCCATCAACAAATTACCCACCCATTTATGCGGAATTTTCGCAGTAGTAAGCAGATCCAACCGGGGTGGCAGTTTAGTTGGGAACTTCAAGAAGGTCCTGCTATCCAGCCATATACCACGCCACTGTTTGTTCATTATACAGATCTTACATATGATGTTTTTGTAGCCACTTGCGAAGCATGGATTTCCCCAGAGGGTTTTGTCACAAACAATGATGTATGGATCCCGCGTCTTTTAGTTCGTAGAACTGGGGATTTACCATTACAGTCCTGCTTTGTGGGAATTATTGAGGTTGGGACAAACCCTAAATCAAACATTCATGCTATTCGTAATGTACTTCCGATGGTGCAACACACAGCTAATAAGTGTTATCCTATGGATACTAAAATTGAAATAGAGTGGAATACTGGTCAGCTTGATATGATTTATTCAAAAGATATATGGTTTAGAAGGACCGCATTCCATCCTCCCCATGATGATGCAATGGAGCAGAATACAAATTCTGTTAATGCAACCAATACGCCGCTTTCGGTGAATAGAACAAATGCTGCTGGTATTCAAACACAATTGTTTCCAAAACTGTATAGAGAATATCGTGGATAGAACTGTACTTACCATGTGTCTTTTTGTTAAAGGAAATCCAGTGGTTAGGGGAATTGCAATGGCAAGAAGGGATGAATCCAAATCAATTCTTTGATTCTTTGATAGATCACGTCCGCCTTTTTTTCAATTGTCCAGACAATTCGCCCATCAATCAAATATAATTCCTTACCTTTTGGGAAGCTAAAAAGACTAAAGGGGTATATATTAAAGGATAAGGGAAGAAACAGAATCCTTTACCGTTTCCCCTGAAACCAAAAAGCTAGAAGAAATATAGGTCGTGACCTACATGGTATAACTCATAAGGAGATATGATACAATGGACATTCCACGGATTTTTAACATTTCTGAAAGTGCTCACCGCATCCATAATCCGTTCACACCCGAAAAGCTTGCCACTCTTGGTGCGGCGCTACGTTTGGAACATGGAACTCGAATGCTCGACCTCGGTAGCGGCTCTGGGGAAATGCTATGCACTTGGGCACGTGACTACGGAGTCGTCGGCACCGGTGTTGACATGAGCCAATTGTTTACTAAACAAGCGAAGCTCCGGGCTGAAGAACTCGACGTCGCCGATCAAGTTAAGTTTATCCATGACGATGCCACGGGTTATGTATCTGACACCAAGGTTGGTGTGGCAGCCTGTCTTGGTGCTACATGGATCGCGGGTGGTGTATTTGGTACTATCGAACTTTTATCACAAAGCCTCCATACGGGAGGGATCATTCTCGTTGGTGAGCCATACTGGCGACAATTACCACCAACGGAAGCCATTGCAAAGGGATGTCTTGCAAGTACAATCTCCGACTTCCTCCTACTTCCAGAATTGCTCGCATCTTTTGATCGACTCGAGTACGACGTTGTGGAAATGGTTTTGGCAGATCAAGATGGTTGGGATAGATACGAGGCGACTAAGTGGCTCACCATGCGCCGATGGCTTGAAGACAATCCTGACGATGAGTTTGAAAAAGAAGTGCGAGCCAAACTAACTACAGAACCCAAGAGATACGTCACTTACACGCGTGAGTGTCAGGGTTGGGGCGTTTTCGCACTGATGGCTCGACGCTGAAGGGATTACGCTCAGGAAGTGGTTTTGTATTTTGTTATGTTTTTTCATAGGAGTCTCCTTTTTTTACTGACAGAACCATGAAATATTTCAGAGGTAAAAATATGGCTCCTAAAAGTCTCCTTAGCTAGAAATGTTGCGTCATTTTATTGGTGGTGCTATTATGAAACCATTACTTGTTTTTTTATTATTAAGTACGTTATCATTTATTGTGCCAGAAGAAGTTGCTTTTGCAGAAAATGATGAAATAGACCCAGCTCCTTCTTCAAATAATTGTTGTTCTACAAATAAACAAGAAGATAAAGACTCTTTTGATATGGGTATGGGATTGAATATTGGTCTTTTACCAGGCCCAAAGTTTAGGATTTTTGGAGAGACTTCTTGCGGGCTAGCTCTGGGAGTAGATGTTGAGGTTGGTATTTTTGTACTGACCCCCTATTGATTGGACTACTTTCAGGATAATTAAGGTGACA
>CAYPZJ010000179.1:0-9639 GCA_964414635.1 uncultured Spirochaetia bacterium | reverse complement strand
AGGCGGGAGGTAATCCTGAACGCATGATTCTTTTTGATTCCAAATCTGGATTACACACCGGACGAGATGACATAAAAGCAGCCAAGGAATTCTACCGAAAATGGGAACTCTGTGAAAAAACGAATCCCGAGAAAATCAATACCATCGAAGATGCGATGAAAGGGGCAGATGTTTTAATAGCCCTTTCAAAACCTGGTCCCGATGTCGTTAAGCCGGAATGGATAAAATCGATGGCAGAGAAGTCAATTGTCTTTGTGTGTGCAAATCCTGTACCTGAAATCTATCCCTATGCTGCGAAGGAAGCAGGAGCGTATATTGTTGCCACGGGACGTGGGGATTTTCCAAATCAAGTGAATAATTCCTTGGGATTTCCAGGAATCCTAAAAGGCGCCACTTTGGTTCGAGCACGGAAGGTTACGGATAGCATGGCTATTGAAGCTGCCTATTCTTTAGCACGGTATGCTGAAAAACGGGGAATCGACCCAGAAAATATCATTCCTACAATGGATGAATCAGAAGTATTCCCTCAAGAATCGGCTGATGTAGCGATGCAGGCGATCAAAGATGGAGTTGCTCGTACGAATTTGACTCATGAACAGGTGTTTAAGCAGGCGCAGAAAGATATTGAGGAAGCGCGTGCCTTGGTTCACCATCTGGTGGATGAAAATTTCATTAAAAAACCACCCCAAAGTTTGATCCAGGAAGCGATGGATTATGCAATTAAGGAAGTATCGAATTAAATGGTTACCAAGTGTTGCTATTTTTATTTGGGTATGACTAACAATCTTGCATTCTATTTGGTCTACTAGACAAGGTTGTTAAATAGATAATTTACAGCCGCAGCTTTGGGCTGCGGTTAGTATCAGGGTCACAGCACATTAATATTTTTATTAGGAAGGAAGGCTCTATGCTGCTACAACAAATATTAAGTCAACGTAAGCGATTACCCGCTATTTTGGATGTATTGGAAGCATTGTCAGGTTTTGGACTGGCGTTGTTTCTCTGGATGCATATGCTTTTTGTGAGTTTTATTTGGTTTTTTGGACAACAAGGATATAATGATCTTGCGGTTACCTTAGATCGATTGGGGTTGACATATATCTTTGTGCCTTTAACGGTTGCGCTGTTTTTCTTTCATTTTATTTTAGCAGCCCGAAAAATTCCAACCCAATGGCGAGATCAGCGTGTCATCATTACCCATATAGGATTTCTAAAACATAAAGATACCTTTACATGGGCGATACAGGTGATTAGTGGAATGGCGATTTTAATTTTAGCGTCGATCCATCTTTGGGTAGTTATGTTGGGCATAGTAGGTCCTCCCGTAGAACCATCAGAAGAAATTATGTGGCCCCAGATTACATCGAACATTAGCAGCATACGTGCAGCGAAGGATTTCTTCGTTTTTTACATTGTGCTGTTGATCTTGGGAGAAGTCCATGCTTCGCTTGGGTTGTATCGATTGGGTGTCAAATGGGGGATTCCTTCCCGGAAGATAACCGAATTTCTTTTATTAATCGTTACCATCACCATACTTACATTGGGTGGTATTGCACTCTATGAATTTGTTCGATTAGCAGGCTAGCACAGGATAAACGGAGGAATAAACATGGCTCATTTTACTACAGATTTATTAGTGATTGGCGCTGGGCTTGCTGGGGAACGTGCAGCGATTGAAGCTGCTATGATGGGTAATGATGTAACCATCTTGAGTTTAGTTCCCCCACGGCGTTCCCACAGTTGTGAAGCACAAGGGGGAATGCAAGCCGCCCTAGGAAATACCTTCAAGGGACAAGGGGATAATCCGGATATTCATTTTGAAGATACCGTGAAAGGCTCCGATTGGGGAGCAGAGCAGGATGTCGTGCGCTTATTTGTGAATACTGCGCCAAAAGCGGTTCGTCAGATGGCATATTGGGGAATCCCATGGAACCGTGTCAGCAAAGGGAAAAAACGAATTCCCAGCAGTGGAGAGGAATATGAAGATCCCTCTGAAAATGAAGGATTAATTACCGCTCGTGATTTTGGTGGCGTAAAGAAATGGCGGACTTGTTATACGGCGGATGGTACGGGACACACCTTGTTGTATACGATGGATAATGAAGTACTCAAACTGGGTGTAACCGTACATGATCGAAGGGAAGCCATTTCTCTGATTCATGATGGTAAGCGTTGTTATGGAGCAGTAGTGATGGATTTGCGTACGGGCGAATTGCACAGTTATGTTTCCAAAGCTACGCTGATCGCTACGGGTGGATATGGCAGAATTTATGGAATCTCCACCAATGCGATTATCAATGAAGGGAATGGTATGTTCGTTGCGTTGAATACAGGACTCGTTCCCCTCGGTAATATGGAAGCGGTACAATTTCACCCTACGGGACTGTTCCCAACAAACATCCTTATGACAGAAGGATGCCGTGGTGATGGAGGATTTTTAATTGATAACGAAGGGCATCGGTTTATGCCCGATTATGAACCGGATAAAAAGGAATTGGCTTCTCGGGATGTGGTTTCCAGAAGAATGATTACGCATATTCGACAGGGTAAAGGCGTGGAAACCCCATTGGGAACTTATTTATACCTTGATATCCGTCATTTGGGGGAGAAGCATATCAATACCTATTTGCGGGAAGTGTCTGATATTTCCCGTAATTTTATTGATGTGGATCCTGTAAAACAAATGATTCCAGTTCGTCCAACTCAACATTATAGCATGGGCGGCGTTCGTACTAATATCGATGGTGCAGCGTATGGGTTGGAAGGTTTGTATGCGGCGGGAGAAGCAGCATGTTGGGACTTGCATGGGTTTAACCGATTGGGAGGAAATTCGGTGGCAGAAACGGTAGTGGCTGGATCTATTGTAGGGGGGGGAGCTGGAGAGTATATTCAGAACACAACCTTAGATTATTCTATGAAACTTATTGAGGAACATATTAAAATCGATCAGCAAAAGATTGATATGTTTATAAAAACATCCGGCGAAAAGGGGGAGGATCCGTGGAAGTTACGTGATGAGATGGAAGCGGTTATGTGGGAGAAAGTGGGGATTTATCGAAACGAAAAAGATTTGACCGCAGCGGTAGAAAAGGTTCAAACCCTTTTGGATCGGGCTAAGAATATACGCCTCCGATCGAATGGGAAATGGGTGAATCCAGAAGTAATTTATACCCTGCGTCTACCAGGGATGTTAAAATTAGCTTATGCCATTGCAAAAGGAGCCTTGGTGCGGCAGGAAAGTCGTGGAAGTCATTTCCGTGAAGATTACCCACAACGTAATGATACCGATTGGCTCAAACGAACGTTGGCGTATTGGGATATCTCAAAAGATGATTTACGTTTGGATTATGAACCCGTTACCATTACCGAATCCCAACCGGGCGACCGAGGATATGGCGAAGGACGCCCTAAATAGGAATGAGGAGAACAGGAGAGAACTATGCATAGAGAATTAACTATTAATATATTCCGATACGACCCCAATGATCCCGCTGATACACCTCGTATGGAATCGTACCAGGTAAAAGAAACCGATGGATATAGTATATATTTCGCGGTAAAAGAAATCCGTGAAACGCAGGATCCCACGCTTAAGTACGACTTCTCATGTACTGCATCTGTATGCGGATCCTGTGCTATGCTCATAAACGGGAAACCAAGGCTGGCTTGTAAAACCTTGACGAAGCATCTTCCCAAAAAGATAACCCTGCATCCCCTTCCTGTATTTAAGCTAGTGGGTGATTTAAGTGTAGATACAGGTACGTGGTTCCGTACCATGGGAGAGAAGGCAGGCTCATGGATTCATACAAAGAAGGAATTTGATCCGGATGCCGTGGAAGAACGCATGGATAATAACAAAGCATTGGAAATATATGAATTGGACCGATGTATCGAATGTGGGTGCTGTATCGCTGGTTGTGGGACAGTGAATATCCGTGATGAATTTTTTGGAGCGGCTGGATTGCTGCGTATTGCCCGGTTTATGATTGATCCACGGGATGAGCGAGAAATGCAAAATTACTTTGATGTCATTGGTACGGATGAAGGGGTATTTGGGTGTATGGGACTTATGGCATGTGAAGATAATTGCCCTAAGGAACTCCCTCTCCAGCAACAATTGGCGTTTGTTCGGCGGCGGTCGGCACAGATGGGGGTTACAGGAAAAGTTACTTTACAGCGGGATAAGCTGCGAATTAAAAAAATGTAGCAGCACGGTTGGGTGTTTATCACATAATGAAATGAACGGAAGTGGTTTGCTTTCGTCATTGCTTGGTTGTTTTTCAAACCGATTTTCCCAGTAAGAATCAGTATGGTGTAATCCTTAAAGTAGGAATTCTTTTGGGTTAGAAATATTCATGATAAGGTAGCACTCGTTTGAATCCCGCAATGCGACTCTCCCTGTTTGGAATTGGAATCCTTCTCATTGGATGTGCAATCCCATTCCCTAGCTATAGTTATAATAACTTGGTTTTTTCAGGTGGGTTAAAAATTGGGTTAAGTACCTTTGATTTCAACTATAATTATACATTCAAAGAACTGGTAGGGAGGGATCGGATTGATCGCTTTCAACCGTTATTCGGGGCAGCGGTATTCATCACCAATAATGAATATGTGGGATTGGAATTGGCAGGATTTTATTCCAAACGCAAATTTCGCCGCTATGGGAGTTACATCTATGAGGTGGTGGAAGGTGTCCCACAGGATGCGTCGCTTAGTAGTTACTGGATGGATTGGAGAGCCACCCTTCATCATTTATTTTTTCCTATGTTGGTGCGCATTAGTTTACCCTGGAATTTTTATATCCACGCTGGATTTGGCTTGGTGTGGATTATTGCAGGTGAGATGACGGGTACGCGTTGGGATTATGTGAAACAGGAATTGCTTACGGATCCCGCATGGGAAGAACAGTTTGCGAATTTTGATGTGAATATTCAATATGGGTTTGGGTATTTTCTCGATTTCGATGATCTTCTAAAAAATAATGCGAAACTTGCGGATAGTTTTCTTTCCCATCTCGGTGTTACCTTCGATTTACGTGGAACCTACACTCCGCACAACATGGAATTGAATACCCGATTTGAGACGTGGATGATTCATTACCACATCGCTACTACCATTTGGGTCCGTTTTGACTTCCAAAAGAAAAAGGAAGAAGCACTTGCTGCTTCGGAAGGACAGGAGAGCGATGAGGAGGCTGATGGGATGGAAACAGATACTGGGACGGATTCTACTACTGCACCAGATATTCCTGAAGTTCCAGACCAGTTACCTACGTCCTCGTTCTAGGAACGATAATCCACAACACCCACCTTTTCCGTTATCTCATTAATGAAATCCACGACCTCCTTATGAGTGGGATGATTTCGGTACGTTTGCAAATCTTCTTCAGAAGCAAATTCCGAAATAAGAATTATATCATAGGCTGCTTGTGACGGATTGTAATTAATACCTACTTCGAAGGAAACGATTTCGGATATTTTTGGGGGCAAATTTTCCAATTGAGCTTTCATTTCTGCTAAATTTTCCGATTTGGTTCGTTTTTTTGCTTCGGGTTTAAGAACCCAGAATACAATGTGTTTAATCATAACTTCTGTACTCCTGTTCTGATTTAATATGCTACACCCATGAATCTATAGGTTTTTGTTCCTTTGTCAAGTATGGAGCCGGGCACTTTTCATTTTTTCATTGTTTATTATTTTCTATCAGCGGATAGGCGAAAAATAAGTATAGAACAGATTTTACACGATTCGTAGGGCAGCAAAAGTTGGCTGTAACTAATAAGAACCACTATGGCAGAAATTTTTGAAAATGTAGCAGAACTCCACGAATTCATTGACCCCTTCCTTCGTATTAATAATGATAATACAATCAATATTCTAATGGAAAAAGATTTACAAACAATTGGGATCGAAACCCTTTATAAAAACTACATGGAACAACCGAATAAGGGGTTAAAGAATGTGCTTGCATGGTTAATCCAAACGATATGTCTGGCGCACAATACGGTTCCCTCTTCCATGCATGGTTATTTCCATTATTTGGATCAGAATGGAAAACCACCATCGACCATTCCTACGTTTCACAAATCGATAATTCGATTTGATTCCTTGCGTCGCCTGTTCCAAATTGCACGAGAAGAATATGCTTCGTTGTTTCAATTTAATCTTACCCATATTCGGGATCACCGATTTGATTGGGATGCTATACGCAATTCTTTACTTACAGTGCAAACTGCCGCCATCCGAGAAGGGTATAAAGGTTATCTATTTTTTGTTCTGGATATCCCTTCCACCTTGTTAAATGCTCCAATATCGAATAATGTCTTGATATCGGAATTAGAAACCGCGATTAAATGGGGTATTTATAACTTCACGTTTGAAGAACCGGTATGGGAAGCAATCACCCGCTCAGCTGCATTGAGTAGTGAGCTCCCCAATTCTGAAAAAGGAATGTATACGCTACAAAAAGAGTTGGGATTTCCTTTGGGGATTTCAATCAAAGTACCATTCTATAAACCCTCCGGTACTAGTTTGGGATTGGAAGATGCTTCCCCTTTTCATTCCTATACGCATAAGCATTCCCTCTTTTGGAATAAACGACGGGATGGTATTATTCCGAGCCCTCATATTGCTATCCAATGGGATCAACCAGGCTTTTCCTCCCTGTTTGGAGAGAAACTTGGTTATTTGGATTCAGCACGACGCTTGCCCTTGAAACTTTACGGGGTTCCTTTTCCTATCACGTGTTCCCATTCATATTCCCTGCTTGGATTATTCCGTGAAATGGAAGTGGTAGCGGATTCTACGTTGAATCTTGAGAAGGATTTGTTTGAGCAGGCAATTCGTGAAATCTTTAGAGAATGGCGAGTAACCGAAACCAAACGATTAGCGTACGAACATATTAAAATGATCCGCCTGTACCAAAGCACACCACACGAATTGCTTTCTGTCTCCTAGGGGATTCAGATCCAAAAAAGGAATCCCAATGGATCAGGAATTACATACGCACCATTTACCTTTGCATGTTTCAATCACTGTGGGAGAAGATGCAGTGGGGATGCGATTGGATAAGTTTTTGGAATGCTATTTTCAGGAACAGATGATCCCATTTTCGCGCAGCTTCCTCCATAAAATGATAGAACAAGCCCATGTGTTAATTGATGGTCAAGCTGCTAAGAAATCCCAACGATTATCAGTGAATAACCTGCTCCAGCTGAATTTTCCTGCACCCAAACCGATCGATCTTCAACCGGAAGAGGTTCCCTTTGATATTCTTTATGAGGATACTCATTTAGCGGTGGTATATAAACCTCCTGGAATCGTGGTACATCCATCAAAAGGGCATTCCCAGGGAACGCTTGTACATGGTTTACTTCAACGAATACAATTTAGTATACCAATTGGGGATAGTCTACGACCTGGAATTGTGCACCGGTTGGATAAGGATACCGCTGGAGTCATGCTTATTGCCAAAACTGGGGAAGCGCATCGTCTGTTGATTGAAGCTTTCAAAGAGAAAACGATACAGAAAACCTATCATGCATTAGTGCGCGGGTCCTTACGACTCACCCAGAAAGGGAAGGCGGGGTGGCTTATTGATAAACCGATTATCCGCCACCCTACCTACCGAAAGAAATTCACTGTTCTTAATGAAGATGGAAGTGAATCAATGATGGATCAATTAAAAGGGAAGGCAGCACAGACACATTGTCATCTCCTCCAGCAAGCAGGAATTCATGCATGGTTGAAAGTCCAACCTTTAACTGGCAGAACTCATCAGATTCGTGTACATTTATCTTCAGAGGGACTTCCTATTGTTGGTGACCTTTTGTATTCAAAGCATCATCATTATAACACTCCGTATATGGCATTGGTAGCAAAACACATCCGTTTTCAGCATCCCATTGCCCAGGAATGGCTTCAATTCAGCTGTGATGATCCACCCCACTTTATTCAGCTTAAAAGCACATTCGGATTTTGTGATGATGCCGATTAGAACAACAGGGGTGGGTTGTCTTACATGATGAATTGATCTATAATATAAGTATAACAAACGTGGTTTGGTCAGATGACTTTTATACATGTGGAGAGAGCATAACACAAATTAAGCATAAGTGGGTAGTTTTGTATGAGTGAAAAACTAAAAAAATTGCGTGAATTGAAAGAATTGTTTGATCAAAAGGCAATCACGCTTGAGGAATTCGCCCAGCTTAAAGAGGAAATCCTTTCCGAAGAAACTGCGCTTCACACGGCAGAACCACCAACTATTTCAGCAAATGAGAACGATCCTTCTTTTAACCAAGAATCTACGCAATCCAATACAATCACAAAACCAGCAATCCCACCTACGAGTACACAACACCCTCATACGATTTCTCCACCCATAATGGATCTCGCCAAACGCGGGGAACTAAACTGTCTGGGTGAGTTGAAAGGACATACACAGGGGATTATCGCGGTTCGATTTTCTAAAGACGGCAGACATTTGTTTTCTAGTTCGGGGGATCGAACGATAAAGATGTGGGATACCCATCGAGGAACATGTTTGGCAACATTTTATGGGCATCGGGAAGCCGTAAATGATGTGGTATGCAGTCCCGACCAACGGTTTCTTTTTTCTGCCTCGAGTGACCAAGGAATTTATATTTGGAATGTAGCGCGTCAGGAACCAGTCAATCGATTGGAAGGGCATGAAATGGCAGTCACATCATTAGGATTGAATCAGAAGGGAAACAAAATTGTCTCGGGAAGTTACGATGGAACGGTGAAAATCTGGTCTATTGCAACGGGGAGTTGCTTGCATACCTTTAAAGGACATGATCATGTAGTATCCTGTGTAAGTTATAGTCCAGATGATCAGTTCGTTGTTTCCTGTAATTTTGATTCGACGATTCGGTTATGGTCAAGCGAAAATAAGCAATGCCTTCATTCCTTTACCGATCATAAGCTACCAGTCTCCGCGGTCGAATTCACCCCCGACGGAGAACAACTAGTATCAAGCAGTTTCGATCAGCAAATAAAAATATGGGATATGCAACAAGCGGCATGCATCCATACACTTCAGGGACATGAACAAGCGATCCATTCATTAGCGGTTAGTTCCGATGGGCGATACATTGGAAGTGGAGGGTGGGATAAAACAGCTCGAATATGGGAACGGGCTTCTACCCGTTGTATAGCATCAATACCTCATCCCCAGTCCGTTTATGGTATTTCGATTGCTCCAGATTCAAGTATGATTGCTACAGGTTGTTCGGATGGGGTGTTACGACTTTGGGGGTAATCCTTGAGGGATGCGTAATGTAGCCGTAAGGGTGGTATCATGTTGAGTGATGCTTTCATCTGGGAACAATCCTAAATATCCCGCTTGTAATGGCGACGTGACTTTTAATTGGTGAAGCATATCGGAGGTAACCTTGGGTATTGTTAGGGTGAGCATCCGTGAAGCATGATTAAAATCCAGTTGTAACGTTGTCTGGATACTGTGTGCATCCAAAGAATAGAAATCAGTCCATCCCTTATGATTTTGTTGGGAAACCGGAAGGGGATGGGTAATTCAAAAACTGTTTCGGGATGCATTTGCATCAAAGCAGTTCCCATCCGACCGATTTTCCTCTATCGTACCCATCAAAATCAATTG
>CAYPZJ010000178.1:3169-9660 GCA_964414635.1 uncultured Spirochaetia bacterium | reverse complement strand
TTCCTTATGGGTTTTCCATTTTGCATTAAGTGCTGAAAACGGTGTTGGAGAAGGATTCTTTTCATTCGATTCGTCATTTTTTCCTGCCATGCTTCAATCCTTTTTTATCCGTTCAATCACGCGATCATAAATAATTGCAGGCAACCAATGATGCAAATCACCACCGAGACTTAAGATCTCTTTTACCAAATGAGAGTTGAGGGTCGTGTAATTCTCATTAGCCATGAGGTACACAGTTTCGGCGTTGCTTTTCAGTGCCCGATTCATGGTAGCAAAAGCAAATTCATAATCGAAATCGGAAATTACCCGTATCCCTCTCAGAATCGCTGTAGCCCCTTTCGACCGAGCATAGGTAGCAAGTAATCCACTAAACGATTCCACGGAAACTTTTTGTTGTAGCCCTACTTCAATCACAACATCCTGGATCATTTCCATCCGTTCTTCTGCTGAAAATAGGTTCTTTTTATTAGGATTTTGTCCTACTGCCACAATCAGTTGATCAAACAAGGTATGTCCTCGTGTGATGATATCCAAGTGTCCATTGGTAAGTGGATCAAAACTACCAGGATAGATTCCTAACTTCATAGGGAGAAAATAATGAAATAACCTGCGTTTGGAAAACGAAGTATGAAAATCACTCCTGTCATTCGTTTGACAATAGCATAAAAAAAGATTATGTTACCAATAATACGGGGGCCCATAGCTCAGCTGGTCAGAGCGGCTGACTCATAATCAGTAGGTCCTAGGTTCGAGCCCTAGTGGGCCCAGATATGAAAGAAATGATCCGCAAGCTCTTTCATCAAAAACGGCATAATAAACCCAACAGAAAAGCATAAGGATACTATTCCTTATGCTTTTTTTGTTTTAGGAGGGTCCTTTGAAAGATGTTATTCGGAATCTGGTGAAACTCCAAACAACCACCGGATCAATCTATCAACTCGAACAAGATTTGGAAGACATTCCTAAGAATGTGAAGAAAAACAAACTGAAACTGGAACAAACCGCCCAGCAATTCGATCAACAACAAGCCGCATGCACCTCAATTGAAAGCAAGATCCAGAACAAGCAGAATCGCATCGACGTGTTGAAGGGAGAAATCGCAAAGCTAAAGGAGAAGGAGAAAGATATCAAGACGCAACGAGAATATTTAGCTTTGGATAGCGAACAACAAATTCGACGGGAAGAAATCGCAGAAGTAGAAAAGGAATTGGAAGCAGCAAAAGCAGAATTAAACGCACAGCAAGCCAAAGCAACGGAACTTGGTGACGCGGTTACTGCACTTAAAGCACAATTGGAAGCAGAAGAAGCCGATGTATCTCAACGCTTGGAAGCAATTAAAACCAAATTGGATGAACTTACTTCCAAACGGCAGGAGCTGTTACCAGCAATTCCTCGACAGATTCTCGCACAGTTTGATCGAATCGCTAGGAATAAAGGTGGAATAGCAATCGTTCCAGTTCAGGATGGAGTGTGTACGGGATGCAATATCTCCCTCTCTCCCCAAGTTGTTAATCAAATCCGACGCTCGGATAAGATTATCTATTGTTTGAGTTGTTCACGTATTTTATATTTTGAGAATTTGATCTAATATCAAACTAAGATTCAATTCTGATAAGACATTCGTGGCTTGGAACACCACGAATATCCGTATAATCTATTCTGAAATAACTATCATATTTCAATGGAATGTTTACAACGATATACTCGTATCGCCATTAAAAACGGTAATCATTCGTTCTGCTACCTGAACCCCAGCTCGCACCTGCCCCTCATTGGTGGAAGCTCCCAAATGTGGAGTTGCAAATACTTGAGGTAAATTCACCAAATCTTGATTATTCGTTGGTTCTTCTTGCCACACATCAATTCCTGCCCCAGCAACAGTCCCATCTTTTATGGCTTCGATCAATGCGGTTTCGTTTACAATTCCGCCTCGTGCACAATTGATTAAATACACACCCTTTTTCATTTTATTAAACTGAGCTTTATCGATCAGAAAACCATCCGTTTTAGGTGTGTGAATACTGATAAAATCTGCTTGGCTTATTACGTCGTCAAATGATTTTCGTTCATAGGGTCCATCGACTGGAAATTCAACTGCATCGTAGAATATCACCTTCATTCCTAACCCATGGGCTCGTTTTGCAAGTTCCTGACCGATTCGCCCAATTCCTAATATACCCAATGTTTTACCAAATAATTCCACACCTTTGGAAAAGCTCTTCTTTTCCCATTTCCCTTCTTTCATACTCATATTAGCAAGTCCCATAAAGCGCACCAGCCCAAACATATGTGCTAAAGCTAGTTCGGCAACTGATATCGAGGTGGCTGCGGGTGTATTGACCACACTGATTTGTTTTGATTTAGCATATTCAACATCGATATTATCCACGCCTACCCCGGCTCGGGCGATAACTTTTAGCTTTTTCCCACTGTCAATTTGCTCTTTTCTAATTTTTGTAGCGGAACGAACCACAACACCATCGTATTCACCGATGGTCTGATTTACTTCTTCAGGACTCATCCCTGTTTTAACATCAACAGTATATCCTTCCTTTTTTAATACATCAATGGCTTCGGAAGCCAAATTATCACAAACTAATACTTTCATAGATATCCTTCCTTTCATCAATCCAGATGCTGGAGTACAGAAACCCCGTCCAAAAAATTAATCAATCCCCTTAAAAAATCAACGTGTTTTAGTAGGAATATTTAGTTCTTTAAGGAATTATCAACGAAGTATAACGGAGCACTATACCTTATTCATCACTGATGGGAATAGGGATCTCACAAAAAATAATTTACCTAGTTTTCGTCCTTGCGAGCAGCGAAGCGACGAAGCAATCGCTTTTCAAAACAAAGATTGCTTCGTCGTTTCGCTTCTTTCAAATGCGATTTGTACTTCAGTTGTTAGTTCAACAGGATGTTACATAAGTTTGAGATTCAACCAAAAATGATTACAAGTTGTTTTTTCAATTGCTTTGTATATCTTATAAAGCTGACGGTGAATATACAAGCTGAAAGGAACATCATGACAGTATTCTTACGTCTATCGTGTATCGGATTGGGCTGTATCTTTATTTTATCTCTAGTAGCGTGTACGTCCACTTATCCTGTTCGTTCTGTTGGGAAGGGTAATTTGGGAATAGCAACGACTTTTGGCGGTCCTATCGCTACTAAGCTCGCAGTCCCAATACCTATGCCCAATTTCTACCTGGGTGTGCGGTATGGATTCCTATCCGATTTAGATGGTGCATTGGATATAAACGCCACCTCATTTCTTATTGGTGGGTTTCTTGATATGGAAACAAGCGTTTACTGGGTACCAATTCAACCCGGAATTCGATCCCAGAAAACGACTCCCAATCAAGGGTGGGGATTGAATACAGGACTATCCCTTAAATGGATGACCAATTTCTCATCTGGATTTGTTTTTGTTCCTGCGATTCACCTAACGGGTGGATATCGATATAAATGGATCAATCCTTATGTGGGTACTCGAATGGGACTGATTTTTCAGCGACCTGGGGCAGATCATTCCCCCATTCAATTAAACACATATTTCGGTGCAGAATTTCTCATCAACCGTGCCAGTCTTATTGTACAGTTCAATTTCCATGATATCACCCATAATTTTTATGGGGATCAGGTTCAATGGGTCTATTTAAAAAACGATATAGAAGAGGAAAATCAACGTGGAGCCTTTGGGATAAGTCTTGGATTCAGTTTCACCTTTGAGCAACCTTTTCAGAAAAAGCAAGTATTAGAAAAGGAAGTTCCATCATGAATTCAACATCCATACCTCTCGTACCCTTACCATATTGCTGCCTGCTCCTTGTCGCGTTAATACCCTACGGATGTATAAAACTAGACTTTTTCCTGTTTGAAACCATTGAGGCAGATACACTGTCAGACTACCATGAACTCCCCTTATATCAGGGAGAGAATCCACCTGATTGGATTAACACTGAAGATATACAACGGGAAATCTATCTGGAACCCCATAGCGGAACGATTATACCTATAGCAGAATTGAATCAGCACTCAGAATATATCCACGGAGTTTTTCTCCCAGCACCGCAGGACTGCCCGGAAAGTGAATGCCCACTTGTGAATGAGGGATATACGTTTCTGTATCAGCATGGGAACTCGGGAAGTTTATTCCGTTATTGGTATCGAGCTCTTGCGTTATGGCACACAGGTTCCAATGTATTCATCTATACCTATCGGGGTTATGGGTTATCCAAAGGGGAAGCAACTGGCGATTCAATCCTGGAAGATGCCGATACCGCTGCTACATATATTCAATCCCGAACCGATATCAATGTGGATAAGTTAATCGCGTATGGATATTCCATGGGAGCGATTACAACGAGTTATCTGGTTGGGATGTCCTTTCATAAAACGGATTTTCTTGGAGTGATTCTTGAATCTGGATTGGATTCAAAAGGTGATATTCTTCAATTAAGTATGGGCGTGGCAACACCGTCTGGATTTATCTTTGAAGATTCGATTTTCGATGGACCCTATTTTATACAGGGTTTACAATTACCTATATTACACATTCATGGACAGAAGGATCGTCGGGTGGTTATCAAACAAGCATGGCATTATTATGATGTACTTCAGCCGCTTGGGTTGGATTATACCTACTACTTAGGTTCCAAAGTATCTGATAATCAATACCAGTGGTTAAAAGAAGCGGCACATCGAAACATCCCGATCTATCCATTTAAAGCGGAATACCACATTGCAGACTATTGGGATGATCCTGCCAATCCAGGACATTGCTGTCTTCATCCCGACGAGTTCCAAGAGGCAATCAATCAATCGTTTCTCCAGACGATTGGTAAAACATCAGGGGACGCCATGGTTGAAGCATATCATAAGTATATTCAGCTTATCTCTCAGTGGGTCTTGCATACTTTTTCTTAACTAAACAAGAACGTACAGAATGCACATCCAGCCGGTTCAATATAAAGATTTTTTAATTGCTTGATTTTTCTGTAAATGGCAGTATATTTTTGTTGATGAAAACACGAAACATACCCCTTATAGTATTTTTAGTATGGATTGCGGGTTTCCCGCTATTATCGCAAGCTCAACCCAACACTACGGAATCCACCACCCCTCATACCCAAGCAGAAGGAATCGCAGCACCACAAAAATTGCTGTTATATACGGGTCAATTCAATATTGAAATATTTAGGTTGGAGAGCGGCGTTGAACAAATTCAAGCCCTCATGGATCAATATAATGGTTATATCCAGCAGATTCAAGATCAAATGGTTATCATAAAAATACCGTTTGATCAAATTCAAAGTACCTTGAACCGCATTCGAGGAATTGGCAATGTTACGTATGAAGAAGTAGGATCCCAGGATTTAACGCTTCAGTACCAAAATACACGAAGCCGACTTCAATCTGCATTGGAAGTGCGAGAAAATTACGCCGATTTGCTAAATCGTGCTCAGACGGTCGAAGAAGCGTTACTCGTTGAAACGGAGCTTCGGAATCTAACCCAACAAATTGAATCTTATAAAGGATCCTTGCGGTATTGGGAACAAAATCATGCCTTTGGAACCTTTACTCTCTATTTTAGTGTAAAACAACGATTCAGTCTGGATCGAAGCAATCCCTTCTCTTGGATAACTGGAATTGGGATTAATAGTCTGTTGAATGCAAATTAATAATGGGTAGTCATATGATGAAAAAAATAGCTATAAATGTGTTAATACTAGGTGGTCTCATATTTGCCTTGTCAAACTTTATGGGATGTACTATATACAAAATCTCTACACCAGAAGGATTCGCTAAAAAAGAACAACCCTATACCCATCTTTACCTGGCGGTTTCCGCTAATTTAAGCGTTTTCACTATCAAATCAGTCGAAAACTGGAAAAATGGAAGCTCCGAACATTGGTTTACTGTTGCGAATGATGATTTTGTCACCAATCGTGGATATGAAGTGCTTGGAGAACCAACAAAAATTACCGCAGATGATGGAACCGAAGGGATGTACAACACCTATCAGGTTCAGGTAAACGATGAGCAGCGGAATTATTTGGTATGTATTTTTGCCCAGCCAGAACGGGAACGTTTTTTTGTATTAGAGTTTCAAGGATTACCCGAGGATTTTGAAGAAGAAAGCGAAATGGTTTTAGAAGCTATAAAAACCTTCAAAGGTAAATACGGAGACAAACTACGGGAATAGGCAACCGGTTTGGTTGGACAGTAACTTATCAAAGTAAGGCTTCATAGCAGCTGTTAATTCATCAAATTGGGATTGAAGTTTCTTGTATTGCCCAACCGTTGCTTCGTTGGATCGTACATGGGAGTCTGGATTGAGTTTGACAAGCCGATCCGTTATCTCATGTATAGGAAAGCTTCCCTTTTGATGTTCCACTGCCCAAAAGGCTTGAAGCGCTGCACCATAGGCAGCACCTTCTTCATGTTCCATAGTGACTACTTCTGCATTGAAAACATTTGATACA
>CAYPZJ010000178.1:0-3159 GCA_964414635.1 uncultured Spirochaetia bacterium | reverse complement strand
TCCGTCACCTCTTACCTATCGATGCCACCTTTTCGCTCGTACTCTCCTCCCTTTTGCATTAAAAACTTTTGATACAACCCCCCGCCACAAAGCATTGTTCGCCCCCCCACCAGTTAGTCGGATCTGCTGTGGTTGAATCGCTTGATTGCGTAGTATATTCAATCCGTAATTCATCCCCAGCGTAATTCCCTCCATAGTCGCACGTGCTTCGTTTTCCTTATTATATGATTGGGGATTGATCCCCCAATACATCCCGGTGGCTTTGGGTAAATCAGGAGTACGTTCTGCTTCCAAATAAGGAAGCATCAGTAACCCATTGGAGCCCACAGGCGCCTTACTGGCATATTGTGTTAATTGATCATCATTCCAGTTGTATTTTTTCTTTAGAAGCTCGGTAACACCAGTTACATTTTGCGTACAAACGAGGGGAAGCCATCCCGATGTGGAATCACAAAAGGCACCAATTTCTCCATGAGGATCCGATACCGGTTGATCACTAAATGCATAGATAGTACCCGATGTCCCTAGGCTTGCGGTGACAATACCTGGTTTGGTGTTTCCCGTCCCAATTGCTCCCATCATATTATCTCCGCCTCCCGCTGATACCTTAACCTGGGGTGATAATCCCAGCTCCTCGGCTATAGACTCTCGTAACGTGCCAATGATACGATGGGAAGGGTTTAATGGGGGTAATGCTGATTTCAATTGGGGATCAATCGCATCAATAACATCATTCTGCCAAGTACGAGTTCGGATATTCATAAGTGCAGTTCCAGACGCATCCCCATATTCCATGGTGTATTCACCTGTTAGGTAAAAATTTAGATAATCATGAGGAAGCAACACGGTAGCAAGACGTTCATAGTTTTCTGGTTCATTTTCTTTTAACCAGAGTATTTTAGAAGCGGTATAACCGGGGGGTAATCCCATTCCAATTTTATCAATGAATGCTTCCAGTCCACCTACACGTGCAAGTATGGTCTCACATTGTTCGAATGAGGACGTATCATTCCAGAGTTTAGCAGGGCGAATCACCTGACCATCTTTATCCAACGGGACAAACCCATGTTGTTGTCCAGAAATCCCCATTCCCTCAATTTGATCAACAGCAATTTTTGCTTCTTTCAACGCTTGGCTAATCGAAACTTTCAAAGCACGTATCCATACAATGGGTTCTTGTTCTTTATGAGTTGGGGGTAAATTGGGTTGTAAACCGTATGCTTGGCGACCGGTTCCGATTACGCTACCATCTTTATTGTTAATCACAACACATTTTGTTGATTGAGTACCACTGTCTATTCCAATAAAATATGCCATTCGTTCCTCCGGTTATGATTTCACCAAACTGGGCATGGTGTGATTCAGGAAATCATTGAACTGCTTTTCCCACCAATACCAGTGATGCTCCACATCATGTCCCCATAGATTAAATATATGCGGAATATTCAATTGTGTAAGTAGTTCAGAAAAGGATTTGGACGATGCCAACATGCGATCTTCAAACGCTCCCTGTCCGCAATAAATAATCGCTCCAATTCGCTGGCATAAATCGGCTTTTCTAGCACGTGTCAATTGTTCGGTTAGAATATGGTATGGATCATACGCTTTATGCGCTTCCGCAAATTGTCCCAAAATATCAGAAATATGATAGATTCCACTCATACAGACTGCGTGGCGAAATTGCTTAGGATAGCGCAAATATATACTCATTGCGTGAAACGCCCCAAAGCTTGTTCCAGTAATCAATATAGGAATATCCACTATATTACAATGCTGCTGAATAAAAGGTATACATTCTTCCAGGATGTATGTTTCATAGCGTTTCTGCCAATTCATTTGTTCGACGGGATGCGTGGTGTGGGCATACCAGCTTAGATCATCAATACTATCAATGCAAAACAACTTAATCTTTCCTGCATCCAAAGCCCATTGTAAGGCTGCTATCATACCAAAATCTTCCCATTGGTAGAATCGTCCTTTTGATGTGGGAATGACAATGAAAGGGGTACCATAATGTCCAAAAACCAGACATTCCATCTCCCGCTCAAGATTTTGGCTATACCAACGATGATATTCCCTGCTCATATTCTATCCTATGCGTTTATTTTACATTACCCTAAAACACACCTGGAATTTAAAAGAAATCTCCAAAATCTCCAAAATCCCCCCCATCTCCAAAGCCATCATCATCTCCCCAATCATCCCAAGCATCTTCAGTAAAAGAATCCCCCATATCTTCATATTCCATAGGCGGTTCATCCAACCCTGAATCATTCATCCCGTCGGCATCAACCAATTCCCCTTCATACGAATCAAACCCATCCAAGTTGTCCACCGGTTGATTAAAATCGTGCTGAGCTATTTCGTCTACACCTTGGAACTCACCCGCATGTTCCTGGATTGCACCTGCATCACAAATATAGTTCCCTGTGCTATCCGTAAAATAGGTGGGTGCCATCATACCCATCATCCCTCCATGTAAAAACATATTAATCGCCCAAATTGATAGTAATACATCAAATGGGGAATGATAGTATTGGTTATAGGGGTCATAGTGGCGTCCGTGGCGTTCTCCATATGTGGGAAATTCTTCCTTGGTCCGGGCTCGTGTTTTATGATAATCTTCTTGTGTTGTTTTTCGAATATCTTCTTTGGAAGGCTTGCTGATAACCAAAGATGGGTCCTGCCGTTCTACTTTATCTGCACGTAATTCAACAGAAACCATTTGCGAAAAATTTTCTACAAATTCAGAAAAAATCATATAATAGCTATCAAAATAGCCCGGGGTTTTAAATAATTCTTGAACCCGGTTCCGATAGATCGCGGAATCTTCTTCTGGTTTGGGTTGTAGTTCTTGAATTTTTCCCGCTAGATGAATTCGTATTGGAGCTTGCCCTTTGGGATGGATACGTTGTAGTCGAATATCTATTAATATGTGAATCCCTCCCTGTTGATGCTCCATTACCAAATCCATTTTTTTAAACTCTTCTGAGAAAATGCGCGTATGTTCACTCAGCGCTGTAAGCATAAAATCCAAATCATTATCCATATTTTCTTTATCATGATACAAGACTTCATCATCCACCCGTAAAATGACGGCATTCTTTATCCCATTCCGAATAAACGCTTGTTCAAATTGATTTAGTAATGCCATGGAAC
>CAYPZJ010000177.1:0-9661 GCA_964414635.1 uncultured Spirochaetia bacterium | reverse complement strand
ACGTTATTTACACGGGGATACCTAGGTGCTGATACACCTATTACGGATTCAGGATATATAGGTCCCACTACATTGACAACAACACTCACATTACCTGAAAATAGTTCTATTATTGGAGATGCTTATCTACCAGCAAGCAATGAATTATTAGATAACGGTATATTTTTACCAGGCGGGACGACGCTAGAAGTAACTTCTCCAGGAGTTTCAGGGACATCTCCAGCATTAGTAATTCCTTCTATATACGGTGGTTATACTTTTTCAAATTTGGAATCCATTGGTGATGCAAGTGGTCTACAAGGACATTTCGCGTTGCTTCAAACTGAGATAACATTTCCAATTGGTACGAAATTCCTATCTGGTTATATAGAGAAAGGAAGTGCTATTATTGTACAGCCCGAAAAAATAGGAACCACAAGTTTAGTAACATTGCCTGCGGGTTCTGTATTGCCTGGTGGTGCAATTCTACCCGATGGAGATGGTGACTCATTGAGCAACGATGTAGTAATGGATTTAAATGGGGTGACATTGAATGGAGGTATCCGATTTGAAACCGAATATAGTATCCGAGCTCCAGGATTCCCCTTGCCTCCATACACCTACGTTGCAGACGGTGCAAATATTCCTGTGGGTTCGGCTTTTCAACAAGATAGTACATTGCCGATCAATACCGAATTAAATTATGGATATTTAGATACAAGTAACATACTGACTAAAGCAACAACACTGACAACAGAGACAATGATCTCAGCAGGGACGACATTGGTAGACTATGCAAGAATTCCTGCTACAACTGAATTAGAAAACTTTATGTATCTTCCCTCGGGGACCAATCTGACTACAGATCCACTACCAACTCCCATACAAATATCTACGATTGTTCCTCGATCCTACACCTTGGATACAACCAGTAATCCGAATTTTAATACGAATGCATCAAATTGGTCTTGCGTGCCAGGATCGTCCATTTTTACAGGATCAGAATTAGTATTAACGGAAGATGTCACGTTTCCTGACGGTAGTGTTTTTATGGGCGGTTATTGGAACGATACTGGTAGTACGCTTGTCCAACCGTTTAGTGACCCTGTTGACAGTATGGATGTGGTATTGAAAGCGAATGATATTATCTATGGTGGGGTTATTTTACCAGCGACTGCTAAAGGTATTATCGTTCCTTCCGTTGATGCAACTATACAGATCATGCCAGATGGTTATGTTGGTTCAATTATTACAGATAGTACGGCAGGTATAATCCCCTGTATAGGGATGGAATTACCTGCTGGAACCTATATTGAAAATGAAATAAAATGGAAAGCAGGGACAGCGAGTTTGTTACCTATAGAATTGCCTATAGGAACGGTTGCTCCCACAGGTTATTTACACAATGATGGTGTTCCCACGTATGACGCAACTATCACCCCATTACTATCAACCAAAACTTTTGAAATGGGCAGTGTACCTATTTCCGAATTACAAATTCCATCAGGTATTCAGGTAGCAGTATCTACATCACTTTTTCTTCCTGCTGGATCTACGATTAATCCTACTGGGGCTCCGTTAGCTGATTCTACTCCGGGTTTAATCATGCCTCAATTGAGTACAGTATGTGGTCCCAATGGTTCAGGGGGATGTGCCCCAGCTATCAGTCCTGCGTATGATACAATTCTTATCCCTGCAGACGCACGATTTATGGGATACCATGCTCCTTTAACATCCTCCATTACATTTCCGCAAGATACGGTATTTTCAAACGGATATATAGATGCTACTGGTTCATTTGTTGACGCAATCACGGCAAATGCAGCATCTGCAAGTGGTCCGATAACGTTAAACGCAGGGGCGATTCTTCTAGGATTGGCAGATGTTCCAACAGATATGACTTTGGTTTCTGATTTGATCTTAGCAGGTTCCTTAATTCTTGATGCAGGGATTACTCAACCACTCAATACAGCCCTAGTTTCACCAGATGGTAGCCATGTTATTTCTGGTGTCACCGATGCGGATACTGATTTGGATGGGAGTACAGAAGGGGTGATCTCAATAAATACGCTATCCGTTGCGACGTTTGGAATCCTTTCGGATCAACAATATTGTGAGAGCATTGCAAGCTTCAATCCAGGAATAGCAGCATTTGCGTCGAGTAGCAAATCGAATATTCAGTTTGAAACGAATGTCCCCGTTTCTGCACAGGTACAATATTCCATGGATTCTGGGATGGCTACCTATTCGTCCCAAGCAGCCACGGTCTATGATACAGGTCCACCGGCAAAACATTTAGCAACCATCACCGGCTTGGATGAAAACACCCGGTACTACTATAAAGCTGCAATTACAGGAGGATGTCCTGCAGAAACAGCAGTGAATATTTTCCTTACAGCGGATTATTGCGCAGGGGATTTTGAATTAGTAGCGGCTTCCGGAGCGGATATGAGTACATGGAATGGTGAGTTTGGGGATGCGAAAAGTTTACCTGTTATACGACAGGAACGCTCAACGGGTAGATTGATTATTGGTGCTCAAAGACAATGGGATTCATCGCCGGATCTATATAATAGTATGGATTTTATTGATATTATCCAAAATGGGATTACCGCACCTACAGCTGAGGCAGTCCAGGTTATATCAATTGGTTCTGCAGAATTTGGTGGAACCGACTATCTCTATATGGCTTATCCGCAGCAATCTTCAAAAGGATTCATTCTTACTCGAGCAGATTCTTTAAATTTTGCGAATCAAGTATTGATTACCACGAGCTTGAGTAATGAAACCAATGCGGATGGATTTGGGGATAATAAGAATCGAGAAATCAATGAAATGATTGGTGGAGTGAATTTCCTCTATTTGGGTATTGGTAATGGACGAAATAATACCGGCGCCATTAATACCCAAGGAAGAGTATTCCTCGCCGATGGAAATTTTATGGACGGTGGCGCTGGTTTACCAGATGATTTTGCCAATCGGAACTTAACTGCTACCAACAATGGGAATGGTGCTTTGCGAACCACTGGTGGATCCGAAATTCTCGGGAATTCTGTAGATTCGCTAGCTCTATTTGATGATGGGACTGGACGTCTTTGGATCGGAGTACAAAATCCAACGGGTGCGGAACTTTATTATGGACCGCATGATGGGACTCCCATAGCTTCAGAATTAGATATGCATATTGAAGCCTGGGATGGTATTGGATCATTTGATACTTCAAATACAAGCATTGAAGGGCTTGATGTTGCCAATGGTGATTTATACATGAGTACTGAAAATACAAACGGGGCACAAATCTGGCGATGTGCAACCAATTGTGATCAATATGCAAATTGGAAAAACGTTTTTGACTTTAGTTCTGTTGATTCAGATAACACCGTTGTATACTGGGTGGTTTATAACGATCCAAATTATTATTTCGGTACCTATAATGCTATAAATGGTGCTGAAATTTGGACATCTACTTCGGGTGATTACGGAACATGGAGTCTGGTAAAGAGTGCAGCATGTGATGGAACAGGTGGGTTTGGTGATAGCAGCTATATTGCAGCACCAACCGCAATTAGCGTTCCGCTAATACCAGCAAATCCACTTGGTGATAATGTCATTTACATTTCATTTCAAAAGTACCAGCGGCATTATAGTATCATGCCATTGGATACAGGTACTTCACGACTCTATAGGAAAATTGAGTAGAGCTTTGACATTCATGCTAGTTGGGATGTGAGTACCTCATCCTGACTAGCCGTATCATATTTGTATAAGCACAAGGAGGCTTTATGATCCAGCTAAATAGCAAATCCAATACTTTCAGATATCAGGTGCTTTCGTTGTTACTCAGTATCACTTTTATATTAGGAGTAACAACTATCTGGGCTTCAGATGATACAGGTCCCAAAGCAACTGATCGTGATGATACAACATTAAGTGATAGTACTTCTGATAGCGTAGCATCGAATCAACCGACTGAGGAAGTGTCCAAAAAACCGAGTATTTTGAATCGGATGACAATTGGTGTTAAAGGGGGAATTAATTTGGGGTTTCCCGTATTTCAAACAGCAATTGATCCGCGTGCTCTTCCTGCTAATAATTATGAAATAACACGCAAATTAATGTTTAGTACCACTTTACATTATCAATTCCGTTTTCATAAATTTGTATCCGGCCTATTCGAATTGGGATATGCGCATAACGGATGGGATACCACCTCGATTACACTGAAGGACACGAATATTCAAAACATGGAAAGTAATTTGTATATTGATCCTTTCGATCTAACAGAAAAATATGGTGCATTAGGTGAAGTACGTCGTGAAATGCTTACATTCGGTTTGCTTGCTAAGGGACATTACCCCATCCGCCTCGGAGAGTTTACCTTATCTCCATATCTTGCTACGGGTGGACAACTAGATCTAATTCTAACAACGCAATATGCCATTAATAACTATGGTGCTATTGATTATTTGCCTTTTACAAGCCACATAGATATCAATATTCCTGTGGCATTAGGTGCGGAATTTGACCTAGGGTATGGTTCAATTCTTCTTGACGTACGTTTTCTGTTCCATGTTACGAAACGAACCGAACAAATCATCTATTCCAATTCAAATCTTTCATATCCAATCGATTTTACGGTTCCTACGTTTCATTTACATCAATTTTTAATAAACCTGGGATATACGATTTCCTTAGATACATTGATTGATTTTTTTAAATCCTAACCCGAACAGAACCGTTCCCAAAGCATAGGTAAATTACATTTAGATCAGGACAACCTTTTTCATACGTTTCCTATCAAACATGATTCCACACTTTTTACTTCTTTCACCAAGCTGATAGTGCAATCCCTCATTCTTAATGGTGGGGCGAAGTATCCAAATTCATCAGAATATTTTATGATTTGGTTGATTTGTCTCAAGTGATTGTATCCTGTAACAAAGATATGTTGAGTTGTATATACTCGGAAGAAGAAGGGTAGACAATCCTCGTTTCGGGTGTTAAACTTATAGAAACTCGTGATTCGAGTTACATATTAGATACGTCTCGTTTGGTTAAGCATCCTATAACAACCAGTATCAGATTATGGGGCTGAATTCTGATAAGCAATGATGAAGGAGAATGAGTACTATGTATGAAGAACAGCAAGCAGTGTTAAAAGACATTACTGAACAATTTGAAAGCAGTTGGAGGTCTCTTTAAGATTGATTCAAAGAACGAGCGAATTCAGGAGTTGGAAACGCTGATGAGTGATCCTGATTTTTGGAACAACCGAGAACACTCGGAGGAGGTAACGAAAGAAATCTCTTCGTTAAAACGTGCAGTTAAAGATTGGGTGCAGATGAAATCCGAACTGCAAAGCATGACTGAATTAATCGAGCTTGCAGTTATGGAAGAAGATAATTCGCTGGCGGATGAAATCATCCAGGGAGTGGAATCGATTCAGGAACAGTATGGTACTCTTGAGTTTCAAATGTTTTTCTCAGGTGAGCAGGATCATAACAACTGTTTTTTGGATATCAACGCAGGTGCTGGTGGTACTGAAGCCTGTGATTGGGCATCCATGTTACAGCGAATGTATTTACGATTTGCAGAGCAAAAAGGATATGATGTAGAAATTGTGGATATACTACCTGGAGAAGAAGCGGGGTTAAAAAATTGTACCTTGCATATTTGTGGGGATCAGGCATATGGACATTTACGATCGGAAATCGGTGTGCATCGGTTGGTACGGATTTCTCCGTTTGATGCAAATAAGCGCCGTCATACCTCGTTTGCTTCCGTTTATGTTTATCCCGAAGTAGATGATAACCTGGAAGTAGATATTAACCCGAATGATTTACGAATTGATACGTATCGTAGTCAGGGAGCAGGTGGACAGCATGTGAATACGACGGACTCTGCCGTTCGAATTACCCATTTACCGACAAATATTGTTGTGCAGTGCCAAAATGAACGGAGCCAGATAAAAAACCGATCCACTGCTATGAAAATTTTAAAGTCTCGGTTGTATGAATATTTTAAAAATGAACGGGACGAAGAACGAAAGCAGAAAGAAAACGAAAAAAAAGATATTACATGGGGTTCCCAAATTCGCTCCTATGTATTCCATCCTTATACTATGGTGAAAGATCATCGCACAAATCAGGAAATTGGAGATGCAAACGGAGTTATGGATGGGCGGTTGGAATCACTTATTATGGAGTACCTAAAATGGAGTGTTGGTAAGAATTAACCTTTCAATAAAGCATCTGTAGATAAGGCTTGTTTGATGTTTTCGCAATGCATCTCCCCCCTTGTAGATCCTTATCTACAAGGGTAAGGAAGTCATTATGTAATAGTACGAAGCAAAATAGCATGCTATCCATACCATCGTTGTATAATGGATAGAACATGCAGTAGGCATTAACAACTGGATAGGTAGACGGTTTTGTGGGCAGTTTTATTGAAATGATTCATCATGGAGGCTTACTGATGGAGTTTAGGAAATGTCAAAAATCAATTCCACGGATATCACGGACCGTGCATTTGTTTTTTCTAGTACTTTTATATCTGTCCCCTTGCATACCTTTATCAGCAGCGGTTGAGGGCGAAGCATTACTAATTCCAATGGACGAGCAACAGAGTAATCATTTAAAGGCATATGGATTAACTTATTTTGTCTTGTCACAGGATAAGCCTGCGGAATGGTTATTAAATTATCGAGGAGGAAGTTTTATTCTGCCGGATTCCCCACAAATCCGTGAGCAGGCACTAATAATGAATATTACCTTTGAGACGCTTTCCTCTCAGAAGAAAATACAGGTGTATGAAACGATCGCGCGGGAGAACATGGCAAAAATTGATTTAGACAAAGCACCAGAAGTGGCGGTTTATGTTCCTCCGAATGCTCAACCATGGGATGATGCCGTTCGCATTGCCCTTGAATATGCACAAATTCCTTATGATACATTATGGGATGAGGAGGTCATGACTGGGATGCTGGAAGAATACGATTGGTTGCATCTGCACCATGAAGATTTTTCGGGCCAGTATGGTAAGTTTTTCCCATTTTACCAGCATGCGGATTGGTATGTGGAAAATGTGAATCGGCTGGAAGAAATGGCAGCGAAGCTAGGTTTTGAAACAGTTCAGGATTTAAAATATGCCGTTGCACAGCGAATTCAACAGTTTGTTATGAATGGTGGGTTCTTGTTTGCTATGTGCAGTGCTACGGAAACTATCGATATTAGTTTAGCAGCGGGCGAGCTGGATATTGTTCCTCCTGAAATTGGAGGGAAACCGATGGATTCAGAAATCAATCAACAGCTCGATTTTTCAAGGACGTTTGCTTTTTCTAATTTTCGGTTAATTACCGATCCGTTTATCTATCGGTTTTCTACCATTAACATTGATTTAGAAGTAGATATTCTAACGGAAGCTGATTCATTCCAGCTGTTTGAATTTTCTGCGAAAGTGGATCCGATTCCTACTATTTTATGCCAAAACCATACCCGTGTGATTCGAGGATTTTTGGGGCAAACAACTGGTTTTTATAAAGAGACGATAAAACCTGGTGTTATTATTATGGGTGAGACGCCCGGTACGAACCGTGTACGGTATATTCATCGTGATTATGGGGATGGGTTTTATACGTTTTATGGTGGACATGATCCCGAAGATTTCCGACACAGCATTGGGGATCCCCCAACGAATTTAGCTTTGAGTCCTAATTCTCCGGGGTATCGTTTAATATTGAATAATATACTATTTCCTTCCACCCAGAAAGAAAAGCAAAAGACATGATTCAGAAGTTCATTCTTACGTTCCTTTTGTTACTTCTCCCCTGGTTTTCAGCAAGCTGTTTGCTGAAATCCAATGTAAAACCAAAACGGGAAGATATGCCTGTACAACCGGAATATCAAACGGAACGTACCCTAACCTTTACTTTTTTTTTAAATCGTACCAATAATCCCCGACTTGATTATTTAGCCACAACAATTCCCTCAGATATTATTGAAAAGCTCCAGATCTTGAGGCATATAAGTATTCCAGAGGAATTTCAGATTATATCAAACAAAGATGCATTGGTGGAGGGACAGAAAAAAAAGCGGGATGAATTAGTAGAAAAAACAAATAAAGTCTTGTTGTTTACTCGCGCGGATTTTTTTGGAGTTCCTCCAGAAAGTATTGAAGACCGTTTGCAGGATTATACAGCTGAACAAACAACTCCAAGTGGTGATACAGTAGAATCAAACACTTCTACAAACAAAACAGAATCAACACTCCCTAAACCTACGGAGGAAAACAATGACGGGATAAAGCAAGAAGGGGAGCCTGAAGAAACAGGGAAAACGGATATAAATGATGTGGGAAGTGGATCGTTGGATTTTGAAACTTTACAGGAGCTTTCCACCACCTATAGTGGTAAACCAATATTGGATCAAGAATTGATAGAACTCATTCAACCGCGTGAATATTTGATTGATGAAGTACTGGGATTAGATATCAAGACTTTCGATGAAAACAGCCGATTGACGAATGAATTGATTTTATCCGAAGAGATATCAGAAGTGTATTATGAAGATATTACTGATATTGCAGAATTAGAGGAAGTCTTGGGAGGGGTTCCTGGAGATATTATTGTTGTGGGAGAATATTTTTATGTACCACGCTATAAAGAACAACCGGAACCTATTGATCCTGTTATTATCGGAGGGGAAGAGGTCCAGTTTGATGTAGAAGAATTTGAGCAGCAGCGGGATTTATACATTCGCATAAAAGCATACGATCTGGATAAGAAGAAATTCTTTTTTGAAATTGAGTATCTCATTTTGGGTAACTATCTGATGGGTGATCTATTAGAACAAACTGATCAGTTAGCACAGATGATTATAACAAATCTACTAAAAACCATTCCTGTATGCAATTTTCATGTTTTTACAACCGAACCAGGTACGATAGTTTATATTGATGGACGCAATGCAGGAGAAACGGAACGAATTGGAGATCTAACCGATGGGTTAGCTGTTTTGGAAGTGCAGAATATACCATTTGGTTTTCATAAAATTGAATTATCAAAAATGGGATATGAAGCAGTGGAAGATGAGGTATATCTTCATGAAAACCGGACCAATCGTTTCTTTCAAAGCCTTGAAAAAATCGATAATTCCCGTGTTTTGGTTGTCCAATCCGATCCGTCTGAAGCAGATGTATATATTGATCTAACATTTAAAGGAAAAACTACCACAGCAGGACCACTTCTGATAGAGGGATTGACACCAGGTGTGCACCGCCTTCGCGTTGAAAAGGAAGGGTATAATCAACGTAATATTGCCATCACGATTCCAGAAATTGTTGAACGAAAGGAGCAGACTATCACTGTAGAATTAGAAACGGCTACAGAAGATTGGTTTGATCCGGAAGCCCGTGCTGCTCCGTTTCGCCGCCTGAAATTTATTTTTTTATACTCATCTGTATTGGCTGTGGGAGGAATTTTGGGTACGTATTTTTTATTTCAATATTCCGAAGATAAATATAATGATGCACTTACCTTGTTTCAGGATACTGGAAATCCGGAATACGCACGCTTACTCACCGTGAATTACGGGAAACTACCTAATTATAGTTCTTTTAATGTTGAGCAATATCGCATAATCGAACGTTATGAATCTTCCTCCACCGAATTTGTACCATATAGAGA
>CAYPZJ010000176.1:0-9678 GCA_964414635.1 uncultured Spirochaetia bacterium | reverse complement strand
GGTATCAAGGCGGATGGATTCATTCTTTCGGTTCTGGCTAATGGAATGATGCTCGAAAAAAATGCGATGAAATTCTATGAAGAGGCGATGGAAAAAACGAATTTACCCGATGTTAAGAAATTTTTTAACACAATGGTGACATGGGAAGAAGGACACTATAATGCGTTGAGTGATATTGAAAAATCCATCCAGGAAGAATACTGGACGGATCAGGGATTCTGGCCCTTCTAAATCGAATCGATTAAAAGCAAACAAAAAACAAAAAACCTTGACAGCTGCTTCTTTTCGTGCTATTATTATAGATTAGAGTAAAAGGTTCAGGGAACTCCCTGTACATAAAGGAGAAACCTATGCGAAAAATGCTACTTGGGTTTAGCCTCTTGGCTACATTTTCAGTACTTATTTTTTCCATGATATTAATCAGCTCGATGGGAACCAGTTGTGGTGAAAATACAATGGATCATGGCTTGGATTCAACCACAGACACCCTTATCACGAACACAAATACGACATTGGTCCCACAGTTCGTCCAGGGACCGCGGATTAGTGACTACGGCAAAAACTATGTGAAAGTGGTGTATGATACGGATGTGCTTACCTCCTCTAAGATCATCTATGGTAGACAAAATAATGATGAAGCACTTCGGTGGGAATATATTGATTCGACAAGTGCGAGTACCGATCAGCATACAACAACCTTAAAAGGACTGGATCCAGGCATGACCTTTTACTTTCGGGTAGTAATCGCGGATGAGGATGGTGTTGAGAACCAATCGGAAATTATGGAAGTCCTCATGAACGATTTAACCCATTATCAATTAATGCATGAGGGAACAGCGGATAAGGGATTGGAACAACAGAATGACACAGCGGATATTGATACGTATACGCCAACCTTGGTATTCTCTCCAGCTGGATTGCTAGATCCCACGTTTGATACATTACAAGCCCACTGGATAGAAGGACAAACGTTCCGAGATGGGTACATGCGCCGCTGGAATTTTGGGAATGCAACCTGGAGCGCCCATCAGGCTACCAATGTAGTGGCTGGTGGGACCTCAAGCGGAAATTGGCTGAATGGCGTAGGCATTCAACAAACCAATAATAAAATAACGATGGGGTGGGTAGATGCACCTAGTGGTTTAACACCCGCAGTCGCAACCGCAGATTACGATGGGACAACCTGGGAAACCGAAACCCGGCTGAATCATAACGATAATGAATCCGCAACCGGGCGTGTGGCGATTATCAGCGACGCGGATGGTTCCAATATGTTTGTTGGGTGGACGGAAACACCCACACCCGAGCAATCTTATGTGCGACAGAAGAGCATCAATGGAACCTGGAGTACGGAGGTTCTCGGTGGAACGAGCATCAATGAAATTTCAGGTACAGGAAGTACGTTTCTTAGTCTAGCCTATGGTGAGCTGGAAGGTGAAACAGAATCTAATTTATATGCAGGATTTGCCCAGGTGAATAACCAGGGATGTGGTTCTGGATGTTTAACCCATGATGTATATGTTCGTCAATGGAATGGAGCAGCATGGAGTACATTAGGAAACAAATTAAATGACGATGCAGGGCGTGTAAGCCAAGTTCAGGTCGTTGTTGCAAATGAAGCGTTGTATGCAATATATGATTTGGATATCACCCCCTCCGGAGCATCTGACCCCGGTTGGACGGCAGATTCGAAGGAAGGAAACATTTTCATTAAGGAATGGGAAGGGAGTTCTTGGTCTGCACCGTTATCCATCCCAGTACCAGGAAAGAAAATGTCTGTCACCCGCCTCGGACGCGTTCTTTACATGACGTATATTTCTCACTCAACGGACGGCGCTTTTTCAAAAGAATGTTTGTATGTACGCCGATTTGATTGCGAATTAGGTATATGGTTAGATCCCATTGGGGGGGCAAACACCTACTTAAATCGTTTTGATCTCGCTACTTCCACTGCAGGTGTTGGGACAGATGAATTCGTAAAAACCCATATTATTGCGCAGGAAGATGGGCAATTGAGTTGGGAAGTGTATGTAACGTGGAACGAATCGGTTTTTGGAAAATCCAATCGACGTGCCATCTTTGTAGATGCGTTCCGTTAATACGATTTAACGAAGATGCGAGGATGAAATGCCAACCCATAATGGTTTTCTGTTCGTCATCTTCATCACGTTGCTTTTATTCACAATTGTAGCATATTTTGGGCTGGTATCCCGACCAGCCCATGCTCTCACACCTGGAGCTCATGTATCTCCTTTTATCCTTCCGAATGACATTGGCGAGCCGGTTTCTATCTCCTTTTCCGATATAGAACTGTATACGGTGCTTTGCATTCTACCGTATGAGCGCACCCATCGTTTTTGGTCAACCTGGAATAAGCCCCTCCATACCGAGCACGATATTCCCTTTGAATCCCGATTGATAATTTTAGCTAGTTCCAAAAACCAATTGGATCAAGTACAACCAATCAAAGAATTTAGGGAACAGCTATTCCTTGTGGACACAAAAGGCGAGGTTATCCCGTTGTTTGTTCCTGAAGGGAAAGACGGACGCGTAGAACAATTGGTTACGTTTATTCTGAATCAGGACGGAACAATCTTGTGGAAGCGAACGGGAATGATACCACTACAAGATATTGAAAACTTTTTTCAACAACGCTAATACAGGTTGGTTGTTTCTGATTAGCTGCATCCATGTTACAAGTAGAATGAATAACAATAGTAAAGGAACATTTGCAAAGTTAATATGTGCATTGTTAATAGTCTCAATGCACAATATTAAGGATGTATAAAATGTGTGAAGGCGGAGCGCGATTAATGAGAATCCTTCACAAAAAGTAGCGTACGAAGATTCCCATACGAAAGACTTTTCACTAACACCGTCTTATCCTCAAATTCATCAATAGGAATGGTGATTTCGGGTCCATAAACCGGAGTTTCCGAACGATAATATCCTACATAATACCGATGGGTAAATCCATTCCGGTACATTTCTTCATATAAGGGATCACCCGTTTGTTTGACAATCTCCTCGGTGTCATCTTCGTATGCATTGGCTTCGGGGAACCGTACTTTTTTTTCAGGATGAATATCATACAGATGAAGTTGATTATTGATGTATTTATACTTACCACAGAGGCATCCCCGACGGTGTAATTTGAATGTGAAAGTCTGGTCCTTACGCAAAGTAAATTGAACTGGATAAGCCGTCCCCTTTGTGGTGTAGGTTCCAGCTAATTTTTCTGATATGGTTGCATCAAGAGGAATCAGCATCCCTCCAAATACCCATCCCTGCTCCCCGCTGTCACGCTGAACCCAATACCAAGGGTAAGCGTAGGTATGATAACCTTTTAATTTATCAGGATTTCCCTTCTCCCGATTCAACAACCAAACCACCTCACCTTTATTAAGGGAAGCGAGTTGTTCCGATGAAGGACTGGGGCGTTCAAATAATCCGGCTTCGACCAATAATTGAGCGGTTCCCAATGTGTGGGTAAACCTGGTGTTGCGTGATTCAGATTCCGCCGGAACCACTGAAGTGTTAAGTGGGGTAGTTTGTTCTATCACGGTTTGATCCGCTTGGAGTTTATAGGGATCAAATTCGCTCGCATCAAGTGTAAACCGAAGTTGTGGACGATCCCACAACGGCTTCACATATTGAATATAACCATGAGCGCGATGAAAATACATGGAAAAGATGTGATCATCCGAAGCGCGAATATAATAATCAACTAACTGAAAATCCTTGCGGTACCGCCATTCACCGTATTCTTTATACGTATCATAAAATAAATGACGAATTCGATATACACTTCGGCTTTCCAAATCGATACAATACAGGGTATCCCCAAACATGGGATAATAATTCCGTTCTATGAGTCGCTCCCCACTTGCTTCCTGCAAATAAATCCGTCCTTTGCTGTCCACTCCCACAAAACGATACATATAATCGATATGAAAAGCAGGATCACGGGAATCGGGATAATAATTAAATGGAAGAAAGGTTTCAACACCCTCGTCTAATCTGAGAACCCGTGTGGTATTTGTTTCCAAATTATGGATTATTAATTGGGCAAAAGAAACCAGGTTAGCAGGGGAGGTTTGATTGGTTTGCTGCTTGGTTTGAAAATTCACAGGCAGATGTATCGGAATATATAGATCATCCCCAACCTGATAAACAAACCGTCGCGGCATCGCCCAAGTTAGCCAATTTTGCTCCGTTGATTGGATATCCTGAAGAATGTTTTCAACAAAGGATTCTAGCGATACTTCCACATTGGGCATCGTAACAGAATCGGTGGATTCATAATATGGAACAAATGGTGCACTATAATACAGCGTAGGATAAAACCCAGGTGGATATACTGCGGGTAAATCGTAGGCTGTAAGCGGATGGGGTGATTTGATTTCCTTAGATAATAGATTCCCTCCCACCGAATAGGTTTTAAGCACCCCTTCTTGGTTGATCGAATCCCAATCAAAAAAAAGATGATTTCCTGAAGCCTCGGTACCTAAATAAGTCGGTATCTGGGCGGGAGCGTGCTGAAAGAATTCGAATTGAAGTGGAAGCGCTTCCTTCGTTTCTTCATCCAAATTAGCTTGGCTTACTTCCTCTGATTGAACTTCTTCTTCATCGCTATGCCCCAAAAGCGCATCCAAATGGAGTTCTTCCTCATTCTCGTCGGTATCGACACTATAATTTGTGAAATCCCCATCCGCTCTATTCAACGATGAATCACTACGATACACAAGGGGTATCACTGCACGCCCATCTGTGGCTGTAGGAATGGTATAGTAATGAAGGATTGATATATGGTCGGTTGGTTCAAATCCCTGCGTAAGAAAGTGTGGGGTACGATCATATAGGGTGTTGGAATTGTTGTTTGTATCGGTTTGATCGGTATTATTATAACTCGGTTTTTGATACCAGGTTGGAGCCCAGCACTGGGTGCATAGCATCATCCCAAATAGAACTCCTCCCATAATCCAACGATAGAGAGCATATTTCCAATCGATTCTAGCTGCCATGATTATGAACACTTTCTACAACAAACTCCAAATTGGTCTGCTGTACATAATTCTTCATGAAATGATAGGTCAAATTCCGCTTGATGCAATTCAGTAGTGAGGGATTCGGGTGTGAAAAAATGACGAAATTGCAGGGATGCATTGGAATCCGTATTTTTAGAAGCATCCCGCTTAACCGATGCGTCTTTAACAAGATATTCACCCGTTCCTGCTAACTGTTGTATCGTCGTAATGGTCGATCGGTTCAAATAGGAGGTCTCCTGATTTAATTGCATAAGAAGTTCTCCATTTGGTTTAAGCATGCGATGACAGAACCCCAATACATACTGACGATTAGAATCGTACGGTATGGTTTCAAAAGATTGGCGTGCAAATACGATCCGATCAAAATATTGCATAGGAAACATGATGGATGTAATGGAAATCCCTTTGATATTATGATCGAAATCTTTTCCTTCACGTTTTAATTCAACGTATGGCTGAATCAAGGGATCAAGATGGATGCCAACAACTCGCATACCATACGTACCCAAGTATGTCATCTCCTTTATAGCAGCAGTATACGCTGAAAATAAGAGCACATTCGATCCTTCGGAGATATTTGTTTTGATGAAGGAATACCACGATGCAATGTGTAATTGGTTTTCATTATCCATATTGATAGGTTCTCAACAACCGACCGGTTTCCGTGTATAATTCTTTTGTGCGGAGGCGTTGATTCTGATAATAATATAAAAAATAATATGCCAGATTTCCATCAAAATATTGTTCTTTTCTTACCAATTTCCTCTCTTCATTATAATAATGTTGGGTAAACGAAAGGACATCCCCACGCTGAATCAAATCTGAAATGGTTTCTTCATGCTCCGGTTTTAATCGGGCATAAATCTCACGAAATTGTTCATATTGTGCATAATTGGGACTTGTTGTATTAAATTGAACAGATGAATGCTCAATTTGATTTTCGAGACGGGTAGGGGGAATGGCTATCTCTTCAATTCGCGTTACCAATTTAATGTTTCCGAATGGTTCATACTGGTAGCGTTGGATACGGTATAGATAGCCGGTCTGTTCGGTTAAGTTTGGATCATGTAAAAAAATTACTTCGGCATCTTCTCGAATCTCATACGCTTCGATTCGACTTAATCGTGTTTGATCATACCGATAGAGTTTCACTTGAAGAGGTTTTCCATACGCTGAAAATTTTATAAGGTGACTTAAGCGCGTATGTGCTTCATTTGCATAGTAATATTTCACAAAGGATTTAAGACCACCGGTTCGGGTATAGTATTCATATTTTTCGATAGCCTGATCTAGATGGTAAAAGACCTTATAGTGTGCTTCATTCAACGCTTGAACCCGAGGAATCTCATGTTGGAAATTTTCTTCTTCCTTATACATGCTATATCCAAAGGATTCAAAATACCGAATCCTGTGGAAAACAGGTGCAGCCGCTTCACTAGATCTATCCTGATCCATTAACCGGCGTTGCTCGGATCGTTGTGAGAAATTCGGATCAATCGGAACCCGCTCATCCAGTGAAAACAAAGGAGAAAGAAAACAAAAGCCAACTAGGAGCGCAAGTAATCGTTTCATAGTATACCAAAACAAGAAGTGAGCGCATGCAATTGGGTGTGATGTTACCTCTAAGTCTTTATAGTTTTTGCGCATTTAATCCACTGCTCAATCATAACTTTATGCAATCCGTCGGTGTTTACACACGCATACCCCTATTTAACACAAGTTCTTTCGATATCTCCCAAGAAAGTAAAGGGGGTGAAATCGAAGCACCTCATACATATTATCGGGTAATGGTAACAGAATCTCCAAAAATCCAACCGGTACCAGGGTGCCCATCTTTTTCATATTGAATGCGATACCATGTTTTTGCTTCACCACCAATCCGAAATGTAAATACAAAATCGATAAATACAACTGTTCCGCGCACTAATTGATCGATCCGATCTGCCAGACGGTTACTGGAGGGGTCAGGAGGTGCTGCTCGAATATTTTCATGTGACTGATTTACTTCACCGCGCATATATAAAAATGTATTCGAAAGCGACGACCGAATCATCCAACCCGTTTGCCATGCTCCTTCTCGAAAATACTCGATCTCAACCCAAATACGGGGATTCCCTCGGAACGAAATAGTTTTCTCTTGTATCACGCGTACTTCATCCATAAAATCCAATCGATCTTGAATAGTGGCGAGCTCTCGTTCTGATGGATATTGCACTCGTACATTTTCCCCTCCAGAGGCAATCACAAGTGCACGGTATAAATAAGCAGGTGTGAATAAGTCTGTTAACGGTTCCAGATTTTCAGGTAAAATAATATCGTTACCCGGAATCCACCCATGAACAAGCTGTCCCATCTTATCATAGGCAACTTGATAAACCGTTGTAGGCAAAAAAGGAAATTGTTCTGGGGTTTTCCGTTGCATCACAAATACCGGGTGATTGGTTTCAAGCTTATCTATAAGTGTTAGGGTGTCATCACTTATCGAAAATATTGTGGCTTCATCAACCGTAATCATACTCTGGAAGGTGGGAATATGGGGCGCCACTTGTGTGGAACGTATCCACCCGGCGTTGATTTTCCCCCCTGCTGTATATCGAATATGCAACCAGTGTTTTCCATTACGGGCAGTATAACTTCCAATGATATGCGTGGGTGTGTGCAAGGGGAGATCGAGAGCTTCTATCGATGAGGGAAGGTCGGTTTGAGGAAAAGGATCACCCGATTCGGTACGATGCGCTACAATATAGCTATAGTATCCAATGTGCTCGTTTACATGATGAAGAATTCGTTGTTTTTCCCCTCTCGAACACTTGTTTAGAAACTCCAACCAGGCTTCTCGTGCCAAAATGGGACGGTTTGTTGTTTCATACAGGATGGCTCGTGCTGCATAGATATAATATTCTGGAACCCAAATAAATTGGGCAGCCTGCTCTACAAATTGAAAGGGATTTGCATAATGTCGCATGGATTCCATCAATTGGAAATATCCATCCGATGTTCCCCCAAATAACGTATTCAACATTGCCAGTAAATAACCTCGATTATCCGTTTGATCCAAATACAAGATTTGGTAAGCATAATCCAATCCCTCATCATATTTCATCTGTGCAAGGGAAGCCATCGAGCGCAAAGCAAGAATGATTTTCCGATGTTCCAAATTATCAGACCGATTCAGCTCCATTGTTACTGCTTCCAACCCAGCATAGTCTCGTTGAGCAAGTTGCACTAACGCCTTAAGGTATCCATCCTGCCAGGTATTCATACAATAATTATAACTACGATCCCCCTCTTGTATCTTTTCTAGATTCCTATTATGTAAAGCTGAAACCAAATATAACAATCCCACTTCTTTGTGACGAGGATGATGTGTAAATAATTGCGTAATCAGTCGGTCAACTTCCGAAAACTCATTCCGATCTAATAAAATACGAACCAACTGTAGCTTGATTGGTAAGAAATCTGATGCCTGATCAATACGATCCAGTATGATCCGTAGCGCGTGGTTATAGCACTCTTGTTGTAACCGATTCAAACCAAAATGATTTTTATACAGATTTCCTGCATTCCAATACGCTTCGAATTCATCAGGATGTGCGCTCATTGTTTCCAAATAGGTTTGTAGCGCTTCTGTGCGCCATTTTATTTGTTCATAATACGTACCTAACGTAAGGTATTGGGCATAACTCGGTTGCGTTCCCATTTGCTCTTTCAGTTGAGAAATCGCATGCTGCATCTGTTGATATGCCTGAGTTTGTTTGCCTAAAGCAACGAATAATCGCGCTTTTAGTGCATAAACCTCATGCGAAGATACGTCTTGGTTAATCATCCAGTCAATTAAACGCAATGCTGATTGATAACGTTCGGCATCCAATAATAATTCTAGATAGGTTATTCTATCTTTGAAGCATAGCTCCCCTGTTACAAATAAGGGATCGAAAAACTCCTGCATCCCTGTCAACGTTGCTTTTGCATAATCGTTTTCGCAGAGGTGATCCTTTTGAATACGATATTTCCATACATAGGGTTCCAACGCTTTAGGTGTAAGAGCTTGGCAGAATTCTGTGTAGATTAATCCCTCCCGATACGCTCCCTGCTCCGATAATTCTTGAATTTGCTTCATATAGGAATCATAAACCCACGAGTGAATTTCAACGGGTGCTGTTTCTGTTGGTGAAGGTACAAACCGAAACGATTGATTCGATTCATCATATTCCAATAGATAGATCCCTGGAGATTCGTCCGCTTCAGAAGATACGGCGATATATTTTTTTGATACATCAGCCACATCAACCTGTTTAACAAACAACGCCGGAATATCCGCAGCTAAAAAAAACGCCATCGGACGAAACAACGTGCCAAACATAGGATCAGTGTATTGCATTGATACTGGTGATTCCAAGGGTGCGTTTGATAGATGCGTTAGAATGGGAACAATCCGTTCTATAGCATCTAATCCCTGTAATTCCAAGTTATCGATTGCTGAAGTAATCGAAGGGGTTGGTAAAAACGGGAGCTGAATATGATTGGAAAATGGTGGTTCCTGAATCAGACCCATCATCTGCTTATACTCTTCCACCGCGGGTTGAATTGGATAGGATACGGAATGAAGAAAAATATGTGAAAAACGTTG
>CAYPZJ010000175.1:0-9690 GCA_964414635.1 uncultured Spirochaetia bacterium | reverse complement strand
CGACCACCGAGATCTACACTCTTTCCCTACACGACGCTCTTCCGATCTGAATACCATGATTATACATAAGTTGGTCAGGATCCTGCGTCGCATCAAACTCATAGCTGGGTGACGTGTTTAATATCACCAGGGGTAATTTCGTTTGACTCAGTATATGCGCAGATTCCAACGATGGAGAATATGCAAGATGTAACGTAATCAGCATATCCACCCCTTCAGATTCCGCACGATGAATCTCGCGCTGGAATTCAGGTTCCACCGTGCAAATTTCCAAAGGAAGGACATCTACGCCTAGTTCTTCCAGACTATGTACCACCCCATCTAAAAAACTTCGCTGATTGGATCGGATTTCTGGATCAAATGAATCATATAACGCTAAATATAGAGGCAACAAAGCCGCTTTCAGTTTGATAGACATGCACTTCCCTCATTAAGTTTATCAGTATCTCACATGATAGTGAGTTCGGAAGGTTTTTTGATCAAAACCCTTATGTAAATACTAATAAAAAAATGTATGTTTTGTTTTATAAACGTTATTTTGTTTTTCGGGTTACATAGTGCTGGTAAATTCCCTCGTAAAAAGCAGCCATTTCAACGAGTGGTTCTATGATATTGTACTGAGAATGAAATAAATCCCTACTCACATGCAAATGGGGGAACAAATCCAATCCTTTACCCACATAGATTGCTGCTCCTACGGCTCCTGCATATTGACCATGCAATAAGCCCAGAGGTTTATTGAATACATCTGCAACAATCTGACTCCATAGCTTACTTTCAGCAGGACCCCCAACCATACTGATCTTGTGGGCATCTAATCCCACCCTACTCAGTTGATCCATACGATAACGCGCTTCAAATACGACTCCCTCCATCAAAGCCCGATACAAATCATTCAAAGAATATACGCTACTAATCTCTACGATAAATGCTTCCGAAGGTTGTATATTGGTGACATCTAATATCAAACCGTTGGCACCGGGTGGGGATGTCTCTGCTAACGTTGAAAAATAATCCTGTATGGTTTGACCTTTTTTACGATACCATTCCTCTGTTTGTTTCACAAAAGTTTGAATTCGTTCCCCAATACCTGCTATAGAGAAGAGGATTCCCCATGTGTGATCATCTGTCAGAAATGGATCAACTAATAAATTTTCAGCAATTCCCAATTCCCGATCCTGATGAGGATAAAAACCTACCCAGGATGTGCCACATGACAATAACAATTCCCCAGGTTGAGTACATCCCATAGCTACCGCTGCTGCAGGATGATCAAACGAACCACTAATTACATAGAATGGTTTTTCCCATTCCAATTCCTTTAACACGTTGGGTTGTGTCTTCCCGATGCACTCGGCAGTGGGCACCAAACGAGGTAGCATGGTAGTATTAATCGATAAATAGTCCAGTAGAATCTCGTTCCATGCTTGTTTTTTCTGATCTAACAGATAACTAGGGGTTGCAGTTGAATAATCTACCACAAAAGAACCAGTAAGGTATCGAACAAAATAATCCGAATTCATATGAACAAATCGAACCTTGTGATACCATTCGGGATGGGTTGCTTTAATCCAGGCAATATGTGCTAATGTAAACCCTCCAACCCAGATCCAGCCCGCAACATCTTGAATTGCTTGAGCATCAAGAGGGAGGGGCATTTCCTCGTCAATTCGATCCTGCTTAAATCGTTGATCCATCCAGCTAATAACAGAATGCAGAGGTTGTATTTGTTTATCACAAAGAACCGTATTCCCGCTTGCTGAAGCAATACTTAGTCCTTTGATACACGCGTAGGGTGGAAGCTGATGAATGAGATCCTGCAGCACTTGCAATTGGATTTGGATGTATGTTCGGATAGAATATTCAAAGTAACCGGGGTGGGGATTTTCAAGGGGGGTTTTCATGGTGACACGATGTAGGATTGAACCATCGGATCCCAATACGACCCCTTTCGTACTACTGGTTCCTTGATCCAATCCAATCAGTACATCCATATCCTACCTATAAATCAACCGCATCCTGTGGTTTCGCCACATTGCGGACAAACATAGCAGCTCCCTGCACGCATCATAATTCCACCACACCAAGGACATGGAATCCCATCGCTTAAATCCTGCTTTTCATCTGAAACTTCCAATAGTTTCTGACGCTTTTCCTCCACCGTTCGATTCAGGGAATCCTCATCCAAATCCGCCCATTTTTCCGCATCACCAGTTTCCTCTTTTTCTGCGGTTTCAACATCATCCAGATTCCCATTCAGTCCAACATCCCTCCAGTCTTCCCGTGGGAGGAATTTAAACGCCATCCATCTGAAAATATAATCTAGTAAGGATTTTGCCATACGAATACGAGGGTTGTCCGTCCATCCTGAAGGCTCAAACCGTGTATGGATAAATTTATCAATCAATTCTTTCAGTGGTACCCCATATTGTAAAGACATCGAAATTGCAGTAGCAAACGCATCCATTAATCCTGATATAGTCGATCCCTCTTTTGCCATCACCAAAAAAATCTCCCCCGGCATTCCATCTGTATACATACCAACAGTAATGTATCCTTTATGTCCCCCCACATTAAACTTATGAGTGATGGATTTCCGTTCTGATGGGAGTCTCCTACGACGTGGTTTGTCCTCTACAACACCCTGTGGTTCTGCTTGTTCAGCAGGTTTTGTTTGATTTTGTTCTTTGTTTTCCTTTTTCCCGGTAGTTAGAGGTTGAGTCCGTTTGGAACCATCTCGATAAATGGCGATGGATTTTAGTCCCAGTCTCCAACCTTCCAAGTATACATTCATGATATCTTGAATTGTACTTTCATTGGGCATATTCACCGTTTTGGATATAGCACCCGAAATAAATGGCTGAATCGCAGCCATCATTTTCACATGCCCCATATGGTGAATGTATCGTTCGCCATTAGCCGGTTGCAAAGCACAATCAAAAACAGGAAGATGTTCTGACTTTATATGAGGAGCCCCCTCAATGGTCTCTTGTTCACTAATATATTCTACGATCGCATCGATTTCGTCGGGTGTATATCCCAACGTGGTTAATGCCATAGGTACGGTTTTATTTACGATCTTGATTGTTCCCCCACCCACTAGCTTTTTATATTTAATCAAAGCCAGATCTGGCTCGACACCAGTCGTATCACAATCCATCATAAAAGCAATCGTTCCCGTAGGTGCTAGCACAGATACCTGGGCATTTCGGAACCCATATTCTCTACCTAAATCATACGCTTCATTCCATAATGATTCCGCTGTTTCTATAAGCTCACTGGGAAGTAGATTCGAATTAATATCCTGAATTTTCTGACTATGGTTTTTAATAACCTTCAACATGGGAATTTCATTAGGAGGATATCCATCAAATGCTCCCCGCTCAGCTGCAATTTGTGCTGACGTTTTATACGCTTGACCTGAGAGCAGAGCGGTCAGAACTGCTGCCCAAGCACGTCCCTCGGGGGAATCATATCCTACTCCCTTGGACATTAGAAACGCCCCTAAATTTGAATACCCCAATCCTAAAGGACGATATTTCTTACTGTTCTCCTGAATTTGAGGAGTTGGATAGGAAGCATTGTCCACAATGATTTCTTGAGCTGTAATCATAAGATGCACCGCTGCTTTGTACTTCTCTACATCAAAAGTACCATCGTCCCGTCGGAATTTCATTAGATTAAGGGATGCCAGATTACAAGCACTATTATCCAGAAACATGTACTCACTGCATGGATTAGAAGCATTGATCTTTCCTGAATTTGGACAGGTATGCCATTCATTGATGGTCGTATCGTATTGAATTCCAGGATCGCCACAGATATGCGCATTTTCTGCAATTTTATGTAGTAATCCTTTCGCTTTATACGTATCCATCACCTCACCCGTGGTAATCGCTTTGGTATGCCATTCCACATCGCTCTCTACGGCTTTCATAAATGAATCAGAAACCCGAACGCTATGGTTTGCATTCTGAAAATTAATACTCTCATAAGCCCCTCCCGGCGCGTTAAAATCACCGGAATAGCCACTATCTATAAGTGCCCACGCTTTTTTTTCCTCATCCCCTTTCACTGTAATAAACTGTTCAACATCGGGATGATCCACGTTTAAAATGACCATCTTCGCAGCTCGGCGGGTTTTTCCTCCACTTTTAATCACTCCTGCAAAGGAATCAAATCCTCTCATAAATGATACCGGTCCCGACGCAATGCCCCCACCGGATAACCGTTCTTTAGAGGATCGAAGGGAACTAAAATTCGTTCCACTACCAGAACCCCATTTGAATAGCATGCCCTCGGTTTTCACTTGTTCAAGAATTGATTCCATCGTGTCTTCCACATGCAAAATAAAACAAGCAGAACACTGAGGTTTTGGTTCTATTCCACAATTAAACCACACGGGACTATTAAAGGAAGCATATTGGTGTAATAGTAAATATATAAGTTCGTTTTCAAAAGTCTCTGCATCCTCATCTGTTGCAAAATAATGTTGTTGCTTTCCCCATGTCACAATGGTTTTAACAACCCGGTTGATGAGCTGCCGTAAGCTCTTTTCTTGATTGGCTGTTTTCCAATGAAAGTACTTGGAAACCACCACATTTGCCGCAGTTTGAGACCAAAAAATTGGGAACTCCGCATCGGGCACTTGGAAAAGAGATTTACCCGTTTCGTCTGATAATTGTGCCATTCGTTTTTCCCAAGTTACTTCATCATAAGGATGAATCCCAACCCGTGTAAAAACGCGATCAAAATGAAGGCTTGCTTCCTCCGATCCATTTAAAACCGAGGGAGCCGTATTCGAGGTTTTCATGTAATACTCCTTTGCATCCCCAATAGTTAAACACCAAAGGGATTATCGATCTGATTTTTAAAAGATAAATCCATTTTGTTTGATCCCCCTTGCTTTCCATAGCAAAGCATGTTTCTCCAGAAAACTTTTCTGGAAAGCCGACACTTCCCCAAATCGATTGTCACATGAACATGAGCAATCGACTTCCTCCCAGTTTTCCTGCTCTATTCTTGTTTAAGTCAGTAGTTCGGACGCATAATAATTTTAATTAAAGACAACTATCCCTACCCCTCCCTAAATTATGGGTTTACTTGTCGAGGATTACTCTCAGATTCTACGCTTACGTACCAATGTGGTTATGATGATCTGGTACGCCTACAAAGCCTATCTCACCCTGTTCGACCTGTTATTCCCCTTTTTTAGGTGTCTTTTGATATTTTTTGGTTTTACGCTTCTTGAGGGTTTTGTCATCAAGATACCCTCGTTGGGCGTGAATATTAAGATGATAATTTCAGAAGCGTTTGGCAAATTTTGAAAACCCGCTCTCGTATTACGATTGAAAATGTAACCCTCGGAAAGTAAGACTTAATTTACGACCACAAATCCAAAAAACTTAACCCTTTTTTTATTAAAATCGCTCTTTTCTTAAGCAAATCTTTATGGTTCTCTGTGGAAAAGGAATATTCTCCATTTCATGGAACATAGACCCACTCAGCTTTTCAGCATTCCCGCTGTTCAGCTGTAGAAAAATTCAATCTCCTTTGGTACCTGCGAATCAAATTCGCTTAACTTTCGTCGGTTACTCCATACATTGGAAACTCTTCAGCTAGTATATGCAAAAACCGCTGTTTGACTTCTTCTACCTGCTCAACAACCCCACGAATCATCACTCGTACATAATATCCATCCCGTTTGAAGCCTGGGTAGCTTCCAAGTGAAACGTCAGGATATTCCTCATCCAGTTGTGCCATATAGGGAGCGAGATCCCCTTCCCTACCCTCTATGAGAAGCGATGCACGAGCAGAACGTTGTTGATCCAACGGAGGAAAGTGTTCATCTATCATCAATTCCAGCATTTCTGGAAATCCAGGATAGGCATAAACGTTTTCCACAAAAAAGCCTGGCGCATTACTTAAGGGATTCGTAATTAATCCACAATCCTCAGGTAAATATGCCATCGCAAGTCTTGAACCAGAAATTTCGCTACCATAATGTTTTTCCAAACATGCTTTTGCTTCAGGATGATATACCATCTTTCGTTGAAATGCTTTCCCTATCGCAGTGCGAGTAACATCATCATGGGTCCCTCCGATTCCGCCTGAGGTAATGATAGCATCACAGTGAGTTGTAAGTAACTGTATCCAATATGCAATCCACTGTTCATCATCCGGTAGACTAAGCATCAAACGAATGGAATATCCACGCTCCGATAGTGTTTTCGCTAACCAAAAACGATTTCCATCGTCTTGCTCACCCAAGGTCAACTCGGTACCGATGGTAAGAATGGCGACTGTTTTCTTTCCCGGCTTATTAATCATCATAGGTTCCATCATGGGGAGGATGAAAAAGTGTGGGTATCGTTGTTGTCGGGATCGGTATGGGAATTCGAATCCGAGCCAAACGGTGGTTCAATCAATAATTTGACCAAATTCCCAGGATTAAACCCCTGAAATTCGATTTCGGAGTAAAATAAATCCTTGTATTCGGTATCAAACTGTAATCCCTCAAAATAATAATGGGTCTCCATTACTCCACCATATACATCTCCCAGAAATTCACCACCCGTTTCGGTTATCCGATACACTAAAATAGATTTGTCAAAAGCATGTCCAGAATACGTATTATTTGTTAACAATAAATAATGATTCCCACAAAATTCGGCTGTTGCCATACCAGCCGCATTATCAAATGTATCTTGTCCAAAACTAAATAGAAATGCTCCCGTTTCTAAATCAAACACATTGATGGCTGTATCACCACAATATGAATAACTCTCAAAACCAGATTCATTAATACCAACGGTTGCTAAATATAGATACCCATTCGTACCAAACCCCGTATTGATTACTACATCCATACTCGAAACCGTATATTCACAGGAAGATTCCTGCGTGTCATAGGTGGTTTTCACTTCCCACGTTATGGGAAGCTCATTCGGTTCAATTCGCATCCGATGCGCATCACTGATGGGATCCCCACCCGTACCAACGGTATCACTCCATATAATATCACCATCATAAAAAATTATTCCACCCGGACGTACTACCCCGATATCGGTAAATAGCTGGTTATTCAGCATCACGTTCCCATGATATTGCGGCGTACCAAATCCATCCCACCGATACATTGCTACCCCCCCCTCAAATGCTTTATCCGTTATTCCGGTACGCTGGCAATTATCCCAGGTTACATAAATCAAATCTTCTTCTTCATCATAGGCAATATCAATAATCGCAGCTGCAAATTGACGAAACACATAATTGGATTTGGAATGGCTATCATCAATTAATGAATCCCGTTCCAAAATAGTAAGATGAAAATTCTGAATTTGTTCTTCTGCTACAATGATTAAATCCTCAAAGATATAAAACGCTCCGGGATTACTATTCAACTGTGCTGAATCGGTAAACTCTTCATCGGTTGGATAATCGTAGCATGTTAATTCACATGGACGGCTTTTCATCCCCATACATTCTTCCGAAATATTTGGAAGATGAGTTTCCACTGACCAATATACTGTTCTACCCCGAATCGCACTCAATGTATCTCCACTCAATTCTGTGATTCCAGGCAGTACTGTTTCTTGTGCAATTAAATTGGATTCCTCCAGATTTGTCGTATCCTCCGAATTAAAAAAATAGATTGTATATTCAGTGGCATTCGGGACATCCGCCCAAATAAATTCATGGGGATAAAGCAACACACAGGAACCGCAGGTTGGATAAATAGGTTGCGTGATCGAAACATCCAATAAAGTAAAATTTTCTACTGCCCATGAGCTAGTTAAGTCCCCACCACTTTCTGGACATGACTGATCGATTGCTCGAACCCGCCAGCTATACATCTGTGGTTTGGTAGTGGGATCAAGCGTAAATGGAAGCACAAACGAAGATAAATCCGATCCGCTAAGCTGTTCCGTATGAATAGGGGTCCCCGAAATGGAGGAATTTTCATACAATTCAAAGTCATACGCATCCGCTCCTTTTACCGTTGCCCACTGAAAAATAGGATTCCCCGTACAGATTCCAGTATTTTGTATTGGATCCAACAGCTCAGGTGCTTCGGGATGAATATAGACTGGAAGCGTAACGGTTTCAGTCAAACCCGCTGGATCCGTAATCTCAAATACAAACGTTTCGCTGCAATGTTGTATCATTTCATCCGGAATTGTTACATCCAAACGGGTTTCTTTTCCCGATGGCAAACTGGTGTTAATCAGAGAAATTGGAGAATCAACATAATCCTTCGTAGTTAACGTACACCGAGCTACACCTACGTTATCCTGCAGCACTATTTCCATCGTTAATGGATAATACAGCTCAGGGGTTTCCGATAAATCCAGACATGCTTCCACCGCAGGATCAGTAGTCGAATCAGAACCGCAGGTGCGTAGTGTAAATCCTATTCCTTCGTAAAAATGAACAACAGCTGTAGGGGGAATCGTATCACCAATATAAAAGCAACCTTCTTCACTATAATAATTCTGGAATGCATTTTGAGCACGAATTTGCCATACATAGGGTGAAGCAGAAAAGGGAATCACTCCAACATACTTATCGGGGGGAGTCCAGTTTGTATGGGTCAAATAATCAACTTCTTTTCCATCAGGTAGTAAATAGGGTTCTGAGGGGAAACGTAAATATCGAATAAGTATTTCATAAGTTTCCGCTCCCTTGATAGAATCCCAGGAAAAGGGAACCTCAGTGATATCTGCATATACGGGGCAACCTTCATCGGTTTTTTGAGGAAAAATATTCATAGGTTCCTGCATTTCTATAAAGGTATCGAGGTCGCTTTGACAGGATAAGCTTACGTAGCTAGCTATCACTAGGGTCAAAATGGTATAATAAATAACAATAGTCTGGTTTCCTTTTATCATCATTTTAAATATACTAGTACTTGGTACGAACCGCAAACGACTCATCATAGCCATTCGGTTTCGGAGCCGATTCGAATACGATCATCCACTTTATCTGTAAGTATCACAGCGATTGGAGGTATATTTTTCCTATGAACCCATTAATCATATTTGCTCGTCGGTTTATTGCCGGCGAAACTGTGGGGGAAGCGATAGACGTGGCACGCAAACTCATTCAAGATGGTATTCAGGTTAATCTGAATGTATTAGGGGAATATGTTCATAATAAAGCGGCTGCAGAAAATTTTCAGCAGCAAAATCTTGAATTGGTGCAGCAGATCAAACAATCCGGTTTGGATTGCCATATTTCATTAAAACTAACCCAGTTGGGATTGGATATCGATCCCGAATATTGCTACAATCTAGTAAAAGTTATTTTGGATCAAGCCAAAGAAGGGGGCATCTTTACTCGCATTGATATGGAGGGATCGCTTCTCACACAAACCATCTTCGATTTATTCTATCGATGGCGAGAGGAAACCGATTTGGTTGGATTGGTCCTCCAAGCCTATTTGTATCGAACAAAAGATGACGTTGCAGAAATGCTACAAAGAAAATCACGGATCCGGTTATGCAAAGGAGCATACAAAGAGCCCAGTTCCATTGCCTATCAAAAAATGTCTGATATTGTAAATCAAATGAATCAATTATCCGAGCAACTGATTCGAGATGAACGAATACATGCGATTGCTACCCACGATGATCGAATTATCAATCATATCCGAAGTTTTATTGAAGCGGAGAATATTCCCAAGGAATC
>CAYPZJ010000174.1:0-9691 GCA_964414635.1 uncultured Spirochaetia bacterium | reverse complement strand
CAACGTACGTGGGAACGCGGATCGGGAGAGACCTTGGCTTGTGGCACGGGTGCTTCGGCTGTTGTAGCGGCTGGAGTCAGGACAGATCGATTAAAACCAAAGGTAACGGTTGCTCTGCGAGGAGGGGAATTGGAATTATTATGGGATCAGACTGTGAATCAAATCATCCAAAATGGTCCAGCAACCCGTGTTTTTGAAGGTAGCTGGTTTGTAAATTTCTAATAAATTTCCCAAGCGGTATTGATCAATTGACAAAATAAGATTCGAATTTGATTTTGTAAAAGCGTACTATCTCGTTACATACAAATATGTTAGAAGATATCTATTCATCTAAAACCATAAAGGAAGATGGTTTTGCGTTGACGAATTGTTTTAATTACGCTACGTTTATAAGCAGGAAAAAATTTACTTGGGGGGGCACATGGACGTAAAAATCGTTGCCAATCAAGGATTGCCACAAACGAAAATAACCCAAAAACCTGAGTCACTAGTTGGGGAGGGGAAGGTGAACCCTCTACCTGAGGTGAATGTTCAAAAACATCATATCATTCCGAAAGAACCCATTCTGGATTTGGCTGAATTTCGGTCGAAACAGTTTCAAGCCGCATTACAGGAAAACGAAAAAATCCTTTCTAATTACTACAACCATTCGGGTAGTTATTTTAAGCAAATTGAACAATGGGGAGCCGCCAAAGATTCCTATTACATTGCGTATAGTTACGATCCTACCCGACTCACAAATATTAATGAAATCAAACAAGTAAATTTGAGAATCTAAACGTGTTATACCATCCGTGATTTTTTATTCTGACGAGTTATCAAAGCAATCGTCTCATATAAGGCTTATTGAGCGCGATTCGGTTAATCATATTATTAAAGTCTTACGCAAAACAACCGGTACTTCAATCCGTATTACAGATGGAAACGGCTTATTAGCGCAGGGTACAATCAGCCGTATTAATCGCAAAGAACCAAGTCTTCTTATAAATTGTGATTCGGTCACCCTCGTTCCACCTCCCTCCTACCAAGTGACGACCGCTGTTGCATTTATAAAACATCCGGCACTGGAACTTATGCTTCAGAAATTAGTGGAAGTTGGTGTGCATCGTATCCTGCTTTTTCCTGCTGCCCATTCCGATTTTTTTACCATCCCTTTTTCAGAAAATGGAAGCCAGCACCCCGCTCCTATAAAATCTTTTCAGAATAAACAACAACGTTGGAATCAAATCATTCGGGAAGCATGCAAACAATCGGAACGGGTATACTTTCCTAGCTTGCACATTCTGGATGATTTGAATAAAATTTTTGAAAATCCTTCGAGTACCCGTTACATTCTGGCCGATAATAAGGATGGACATCCACCTAATGATGTCTTAGCGATGTTGAAGACCGCTATGGATAGAGGATGTTGTTCTAATCATCCCTTTGAGGTAACGCTTATTATAGGTCCTGAAGGCGGTTTGACAGATGCAGAACGGGATTACATGGGTAATCATCATATAATCCCTTTTTGTTTCCCCCACGCAATTATGCGTTCCGAGACAGCTGCCATCTGTCTCACCTCGTTTTTCTCGTTTTGCTTGACAGATCAGGACACCTAATCTGTTTTAATAGAAAACCCTAAAGGATTTTTCATAACGGTCGAACATCCAAGTAATCTTTCTTGGGAGAGTGGATTATGAAAGATGGTATGTTTGTAAAAAGTTTCAAACCTCGGCTGACTAAATTAGACTTTGTGATTTATGGGTTAGCGGGATTCTCTTTTTTATTAATGGTCTTGGTATTGTATACAAATAAAGTAGATGCATTTCCTTCAAACTCGGAATCATATGACGCAAATCAGGTGGAAACGACTACCGCCTCGAACACAAATCAACCGGATGACATTAGCTCGACGACGGTTGATGCAGAATTAACACTTAACAAAATGCTTTTAATCCCTGATTCAACCGAAGATATCAAACTTACTCGAGCATCTGTTGATGAACTGGATACATCTTCACAAGCAATCGAACCGGATGTTGTAAAAGAGGCGAATTTTCAAGCGGAATTAAATGAGCAATTGGAAAAAACTATTCTAGGTGGTTTTACGGATCGCATTACATCTATATTTCAGAATACTACGCCAACTCCAGAAGAAATAGATATCAACGAACGCATTAAACAAATGAATGCGGAATCAATACTTGCAAGGAACAGCAAAGAAGAAGATTCGGATGATCTTGATGTTTCTCATAGTTTGTTTTTACAAACCTTAGAGTCTGGATTATTAAGTGAGGAAGCAAAACCTCAACAACCAAGTATATCTGAGATTGCAGATACTCCCAAAGAAGATTTGCTACCTGTTCGCCCACCATTGAGCCGTATCGTATTTGAAGACGAATTTACTGAAGAAAATACAACAGCACCAAGCGAACCTTCAGAACCGATTCAAGAAGTAACTTCTGAAGTTCAACCCTCACAATTATATACTAAGGAATCCTTTACTGAAGAAACGATTGAAGATGATTCGATACAGACAACCTCATCGCACTCAATTAAACAACCCGAACCTTCTGTGGATAACTCTTCCATTGGTGCAACGACATATACTATCAAACGAGGGGATGTGTTGTGGAAAATTGCTGCTAAATTTAAGGTGAGTACGTTTGATTTGGTTGATGCTAATGATCTGAAGAATCCGGATCTGATTTATCCAGGGGATGTGCTAATCATTCCATCAGTAGGGAAATAAAAACAACACGAAAACGCACACATAAACAAGGGAGCCCAACATGAAACGAGCAGTGTTAATCCTTTTATTGCTGGCACTGGCAAGCATGCTATTTTCTCAAGTAACAAGTGATCGAAATGCTTGGTGGTCTTATAAAGCTATGGGGGATCGCTATTTTGAAAAAGGACAATATGAAGATGCCCTTTGGTCTTATGAGCGAGCGGTGTATATACGCCCCGATTGTGCTATGTGTTACTATAAACTAGCAGAAGTGTTTGTTGAAATGCAACTCTTTGATGATGCCTTGTATGAAGTCAATCTAGCGCTTGAGTTTAGTGAAGATTTTTATGATACGTATGAGGAAGCACTAGCATGGTTACTCAAAGCAGAGATATTATATTTGCTTGATCGAGATCGCAATCTCTACGAGGTCGCAAGCATTTTAAAAGATCGAATAATACGTGAATATCTCAATGGGAACTATCGATATCATGCAATCCCTGAAATTTTCGGTCGAGCAGCATTAGCACTGGGGATCATTTACTGGTATAATATGCGTCGTGGGGAAGCTGTTATTCACTTAAGAGATGATGAATACATGCCCATTCTCATTTGGCAACAACAGCAACCAGTAGATCGTGTTATTCATTTTACATTTGATGTAGCACTAAAATTAGGGTATAAAGAGGCATTTGCCAATTTTTTTATTGCGGATTACTTGCAACGTTTTCATGTCCCTAAAAACTTATCCTATAATGAGATAGCTACGATGAAATTTGATTTCGATGATATCTTCCATCCTTCTGATATTGATTCCCTACTTGTTGATCAAGAAGTTAAATATTATCTGCGTCGATCATTGGAAATAAATGAGCATGCCGCACAAATAATAAATAATACTCCGTGGGATCAGGTAAATATATTCAGAGAATGGTGGAACTAGTCCAGCACCGATTGATAATTCCCGCTTTGCTTATCCAACTGTTTTTCCTCTCGTAACCGTTCTACTTCATCCAACGCGTAATCAAGCTGTTCAAAATTAAAAAAATATTTCCCATCCTCATCATATTCCAACGAACAATGCTCTCGTGCTGCGAAATGAGTCAACAGGTTTTTGGCGTGTTCCTCAGTTGGATGGTGAAACACATCCAAAACCTTTCCCCCACCATCAACAAATTGATTCCGGTCAATTATTCGTGAACCCAGAATTTCATACACATACAAGCGCTTATCCTTATCTTCCAGAATGACACGAATCACTGCTCGAAACAAGTTCCGGGCAAATATCATTCTGTTTTTAATCGCGTTTCGCAGACCTCGAATCAAGGGGATCAGAAAAAACAACACCGAAAAACTCAAAGGGATATAACCCAGAAATACATACGAGCTCGAAATCCCTTCAAAAAAACCTAACGCGAAAATTCCACTCATAATCAAATTAAACCCATTCAAAAAGGCAATGACCGTATTTTTTGTCTGGGTATTATAATTGAAACGGTATGGAATCTCAAAGTAAGATGCCACACGTTCATAATCTAATTTGCTTACTTTTTGCGTGGTAGCTGCAAGTTCTGGAAATGCATAAGCGATGGTACCATCTTCCATCACAATGGGTTCACCATTATACTTAACCAAAAAAGATAACATACTTTGGTTGGCTTCCTTCCACGATTGCCCAGTGAGTGCACTCACTTCTTCGGCTAATACAATTCCTTTTTTTTGTACCACCAGCTGAGGAAATAATAACGTAAATCCATCCCGATACGCTGTATTTATATCGGGCTCTCCAAATACAAATGCGAAAATATCCTCAAAAATCGGACGTTTTTTATCCTGATTTCGCTTGGCTTTCAGAAATTGTTTCCGAGCGTATCGATTCTTCCTGCGTTTATAATCAGAAGCAAGCGAAGCGATAGCTAAAAACGAACGAGCTAATGTTCCAGTCAAAGCAGCCGTACTATTACCCTTCCCCTTGGAACTCGTTGCGGATAACACAATCAGAGCGATAAGAATAACAAGATAGACTACAAAATATACAATCAGCATGAGCATGATCCAAATCTTAAAGGCAAATGTCAATCCCCTCACGATTTGCTGCCACCACAGATGAAGTTTCTCTCTTGTTGACTGGGTAACCCGTGCATTAAATCTATTTGGGAAGGTATATAAGATATTCCCATCCTCGGAGACGTTGAGTTCTCCCCAATAATCAGCGCATAATTCTTTTAATACATAGCGAACTCCATCAATTGGCAAACCAGTTTTCAGCGCTACATCTCCAGGTGTAACAGCGAAATTATGAGTCTGAATTGCTTCTTTTACTGGTTTGTAATAGCGATGGGAATTTTGTACCATCATCTTCGCATCGACAGATGTATTCATTATTCCTCCTTGCTTCTATGACGACAGGGTAGGTCCAAATCATCATCAAGCGGCATAAAAACAGTGATATCGCGTATCGCATGGGTTTGACAGGATAACCGCCAACCAGCCGCTAACAAATCATCCCCTAAACGATGACATTCTTGTTTGGTGGGTTTTGACAAAAACTGCGATCCTTCCAGTATCTTGATCCGACAACACCCACAATTCCCACGTCCCCCACACACCGTATGAATAGGTGCTTTTTGTTGAGCAAAAATATTCAAGAGAGAAATCGCAGGATTACCTTGAAGCTCAAGGTTATGATTTTGTATGGTGATTTTAAACATAGCATACCTCGTAGAATAGGGGATAGCAAAGTGTGCAGTAACTAACAGCAGCAGAAAATCTACACTAGTGTATATAATTCTCTATTTTAAATTAATGGTTAGGTTATGAAAGTGCTTTCCGAAGGGCATCGCAGTAATACTGTACATTTTCCCATATCGCATCGGAGGGAATTCGGTGATCGGGGCACGGTATATAACCCCCCAACTCTACCAAGCGCTTCAACCGATCAATCTCTGCATCGATAGCATACCGATCCTTGCTAAATACTCGTTTATCCATCCCACCAACTCCTCGTATAGTTTTCCCATATTGTTCCCGCCATGGAGCAATGTGAGCATGCCACGTACCTACCTCTATTGGGAACATGGTATTCACACCATTTTCCAACCAGGTGGGGATCAAATGATCGATCATACCATCACAATCCACCGAAACAACACTGATCCCATATTCCGCAAGCAAATGGGTGATTCGTTTATAGTGCGGTCCCACTTTCGTACTGAAATTCTGCGGTGTTACGAGCGGACCATTTTTAAAGCAAATATCCTCCCAAAAATGACCAAATTCAAAACGTCCTCCCGCTTCCAACACGTATTTCGTAACATCATAGCATAATTGAGCCTGGGTATCGATAATTTCTGTGAATAGTTCTTCATCATCGACAGCCATGTAGGATAATCCTACCACACCGACCACATCGCGAAAATGTCCAATAAGACTTCCACAAAACAATCCTAAGGGTTCGGTACGCTGGTTTGGATCCTTTAGAAAATCCAATCCCCCTTCTGTGAAGAGTTTCCATTCGCCGTTTACATTTACTCTCGACTGGGTGATCCGTTCCTCGGTAAACTCATATCGCCACTTATAATGTTCCTCCCAATCTGCTCGGTTCTTAAGGAGGTGATCAATCTCTGATGGGATCGAGGTAACCCCTGGTTTGTCTAATACGATTACACCATTGTGATCCAAGCGCTTAATATGCCCATCCTCTAGAGTTTCTAACACCTTTCCTTCAAAACCTGGACGCAATTGGGTATTTGGTGAAAAACAGGAATACCAATTGAAATCAAATCCTAGTTTTTTCCCGAGCTGGGCATCGTAGGGATTTCCATCTCCCCAACCGCTTGCTTCTTCCTCTGTAATATGGCCTTCCCTCGCCCATTTTTCAAGGGTTTCTCTCCAATACCCAAAATGCACAACCGGCACATAGTCATATGATTCATAATTTAAAATTCGAATGGCTCGTTCTCGGTTGGTCATAATTATGCTCCTTGTGCTATAAACTAGCTATATACAATATCATTCCACTAAATCAGCATATGTATTAAGGTAACTGCCGAGCAATGGAAAGAATATCTGAAAAAGCTCCTGCAGCGGTAACTTCCGCCCCTGCCCCCGGTCCTTTCACAACCAAAGGATTAGGTTGATAAAACTTAGAAGTAATCACTACGATATTCTCAGCACCCTTCAAACTACCCAACGCTTCGTTTTTATTCACTTCTTTAAGTCCCACTACAATCTCATCTCGGGTTATCGATGCTGTAAACCGAAGGGTCTTGTTTTCTTTTTCTAATTTGGCGATTTGATCTTTGTACATCGCATCATGCTGTTTTAGGGCATCCCAAAAAGAATCCATATCTTCCAATTCGCACACCTCATCACCCACCAATCCACGCAATGCTAAATCCTCAAAATTGGCATTAATACTTAACTCCCGTGCCAAAATCAGCGCTTTCCTTGCCATATCCCTCCCACTCAAATCTTCCCCAGGATGAGGTTCTGTAAAACCTTTTTTGCGAGCATCCTGTACTGCTTCAGAAAACGCAACACCTTGCTCCATCGATGAACAAATATAATTCAAGCTACCAGAAAAGACACCTTCGATCTTCTCGATCTGATCCCCCGTTTTCAGCAGGCTTTGAATCACTTCAATTACCGGTAAACCAGCACCCACCGTGGTCTCATAGCCAATTTTTATTTTTTTTGCTTTCGCCTGCTGCATTAACTTTCGCATTTTGGTCAACTCAATCGTAAATGGTTTTTTATTCGAACTTACTAGATGTACACCCGCCTGAATATAGGTACCATACTCATCCACCGTCGTATCACTATCGGTTACATCGAGTAATACTATGTTAGATAACCCATGGGAAAGCATCTGTTGGATAATTTCTTCGGCTGGAAGGCGCTTCGTCATTTTTTCAATTTGCTGCTCGTACGTATCCAAATTGATTCCTTTTGGGTTAAAAAGCGTTTTGCTTTTACCACTGATTGCCACATGTTTAATAATGGGGAGTTCTGCGCTTTCACGATTTTTCTCATTGTATGTTCGAATAATATTCAACAGTGTTTTCCCTACTAATCCTTTCCCGTATTGAATCACGTGGATTTCTTGTCGAGATAAATTGAATGCGGTATGAATACTTCCAACCACGCGCTGGATTTCCCCTTGATTCACAGCAATGGAGATCATACGGTGGGATAACCCCTGACTAATGGCTAAAATATCCGCTCCTACTTTATTAACCGCTTCAAAAAGCTTTTTACTCGTTTTAGGACTTCGTGCAACATTATCCCCCACAATGGAAACTAATCCAACGGTGGAGCTGGAACGCACCGGTTTCATAAATTCTTTGCGGATTTCCTTTTCAAACGCGACATTGATTTCGTCAATACAAGCTTGCTCCTTTTCTTTTCTGATTGCAAAACAGATGCTCTGTGAGAACGGAGCGATGTTCATAAGCCAAGGATCCAGTCCAAGTTTCTTGAATATTCCCAACAGACGGGATGTATAATCAGAACCAGGGATAATCAGATTCCACTCCAAATTTATTAAACATAAATCATCGATGGAAGTAACCGTTTTCACCACACTTTCATCGGAAAACCGATTGGAAATAACCGTTCCTACTGAATCCGGTTTGAATGTATTTTTTATGTAAATGGGAATATTTCGCTGCATCGCAGGGATCATGGTTTTGGGATGGAGCACTTCCGCACCAAAAAAAGCCAGATCGATCGCTTCTTCATAACTCAACTCCGTTAAAGGAAACGCTTCCTCCACATAACGGGGATCTGCGGATAATACACCATCCACATCGGTATAAATATAAATTCCTTTGGCATCCAAGACCGAGCCAATAATCGAAGCGGTGTAATCCGAGCCGTTCCGTCCAATCGTTGTGGTTATGCCCTCGATGGTGGATGCTATAAACCCTGTAGCAATAATCAGTGGGATATCTTCCTTCTTTGAATAGTAGGTCTTAAGTCGACTGGTGGTTTCATCCCAGTTGATATTCGCATTACCGAAGATATTATCTGTTATAATAATGCCACGGGTATCCAAGCATTCGGTTCCTGGCAAATTCGGTTTCATCAGCTGTTCCACTAGCCACGAACTCAACAATTCGCCATATCCTACAATAGTATCCATTATTCGTGGAGTCGTATCGCGCGTTAGACTCAAACCATATAAGATACTATCCAATTGATGAAGGTACTCAAATAGCGTTCCCTGATCGCCCATTTGTTCAGACTCTTTTGCTCCATCGTATAACTGCAAATATCGCTGTTTGATTTCATCAGTAATACGACGGCATTGGTTGTATTCCCCCTGTTCCGCATAGTGAACCGCTTCAATAAGATTATCGGTTACACGAGCAATAGCCGAAACAATCACAATAAGCTGATGTCCCATTTCCGCATTAGACTGGATAATTGTTTTTATGGTTTTCAAATTCTCAAGATTCGCAAGGGAGCTCCCTCCAAATTTTAGCACAATCATAATAATACTTCTCCTATAAAACGTTCTAACTGATCAAAATCGATTAAAAAACCATCATGCCCATGAATGGAATGAATTTCATAGTAGTGACTCTGTATTTTAAGGGTTTGTAATTGCTGCATGGTTTGCTGTATACGAAACGCCGGAAAAATGAGATCTGAATCAATCCCGATACAAACAATGGTTCCTTTAATCCGCTCAAACGCTGCTTGAAGTGAATCAAACCCCAAAGCTAAATCAAACAAATCCATTGCCCAGGTTATATAAACATAGGAAGCGGGAGAAAACCGATCCACAAAGCGATCACCATGATGGTTCAGATAACTTTGGACCTGGAACAAATTATTCTGGTCGGTTCGCCGCTCGCTAGCTTGATCCTGCCGCTCCCGATGAAACCGCTGAGCAAACGATTTAAAACTTCGATAGGAAATCATCCCCATCTGCCTTGCCAAATGGATTCCAAACGGATTATCATTCTCATG
>CAYPZJ010000173.1:0-9750 GCA_964414635.1 uncultured Spirochaetia bacterium | reverse complement strand
AGCGGTTAACCTATCCATCACAGAGTAAGAAAAAGAACCTGGTTTTCTGATCCAAGCAAACCACCGCTTCGTAAGTATTCCTGAATCCATCCGGTTAGCTTAAAGTAAGCGTACGTTTTAATCCCGCTTGAGGTACAACATTGATATGAACGCTCGTTAATGAATAAACAAAATCAATATAGATTGTTTGATTAAAAAAGGACTTAGGGCACTATATGCAATGCGAATATGAACAATGCACAATGATTCGGTTGAAAAACCTAGGTGTCATCATTGGTATCTCCGTCATTGGTTTTTTGATGATTGGTGCATGGGGTTGGTCGCAAGAACTGTTGAACGTACGTACTCCTGATATTCATGATAATTTGGTTGTGTTCCAATATTTAGATGATTTATGGGTGAGCAATCTGGAAGGAACCCGGCTTCAACCGCTTACGCTTACAGACAATATTGATAGCAATCCTAAATTTTCACCCGATGGGTCATGGATTGCATTTAGTCGGAATTATGCAGGTGCAACGGATGTATATCGCATTCCAATCCAAGGTGGGGAAGCCATCCGTATTACCTACCGTTCCAGTGGGGAGCACGTATTGGATTGGAGTCAGGATTCGAAGCAAATCTATGTGGCATCGGCTAGCAAAGCGTATCCTTTTCATCCCCGCTTGTATGCTATCTCATTTCAGACAGGGATTGCATCCCCCCTCCCTTCTGATTTAGGTACCCATCTGAGTTTTTCACCCGATGAAGCATATATGGTTTATAATCGATTTCGCTATCGTTGGTATCGAAAGGGGTACCATGGACATGCGGCACCGGATGTCTGGTTATATACCAAAGCGGATAATTCATATAAACGGCTAACCCCTGATTATGATGGAATGGATTCTTACCCCCTTTGGGCATCCAATGATCGCATTTATTTTGTTTCCGATCGTGATGGGGAGCAGAATATCTACTGGACAGATGTTCAAGGTAGGCAACCGATTCAAGTAACCCATTTTGAACAAGGAAGGATATTATCCCCCAGTTTGTCCACAAATCGTGAACGAATTGCATTTGAGCATCTTCATAAACTATGGTATTTGGATGTTGAAACAGAAGAAGTACATCCCATTCCGCTAAATCATTATGTTGCTCGGACAATCGAATTACCCTCCTATCAAAATCTAAATGGGAAAGCTGATTCGTATTCCATTGCTCCTACGAGTCAACGTGTTGCATATACTTTCCGAGGGGAACTCTTTACAACACCTTTAGAAGAAGGGGACACGCGTCAATTAACGCATAATTATTTGCGAGAAAAATATGCTCGTTGGTCTCCCAATGGAGCATATATTGCTTATGTATCCGATCCAGAGGGGCAGGAAGATGTTTTTTTAACCGACCCTGTAGGGTTTGAATCGGTTCGCCAGCTTACGGATCGTGATTCCTTAATTTATAACATTACCTGGGCACCCGATAGTTCTTTCCTAGTAATCCAGGAATCCGATGGGAATCTCTATCGAATCGATATCGATACAGGCGAAGAATGCCTGATTTATACCTCACCATTCGGAGGAGAAGGATGGGCTGTTGGATGGATGGGGATGTTGGTTGAAGATGTTCAAATCTCACCAGATGGGAAGTGGATTCTGATTACGGAGCCGGTATCACCTTCCAATTGGGATATTTTTTTGATGTCTTCAGATGGGGGGGATTTGATTCCCTTAACCGATGATCCAGCTGAGGATCATGGTGCACGATTTGGTCATGATGGTACCTACATAACATTTATTTCCAATCGACGAGGAGTGGCGGGGTTGTATCAACTTCCCCTGGTACCGGTAACCGAAGATCCAACCGATCCAGAATTAGATGTACGGGAAGCAGAACAAACCTATTATGAACAAGTCGAACAAGCGAAAAAGGATGAGGAATCATCAGAAACTGATGAAGATGAGTCAGAATCAGAAGATCCCCCTACAACCGAGGCTGAAGAAGAAGCGGAAGGACCCTATGCTCCCTTTGATCTAACCAACTTGAAATCACGACTCCGTTTGGTAAAGGAAATACCAGGGCATCATATTTTGCACGCAACGCCCTTTCCTGACAAACCTGCGGTTGCATTTACCGCCTATCATATGGATGTTGCCAGTTACACCATGTATGGTTGTACATTATACATCGTGAATCTAGAGGGGGATGATTTAAAAGAAGTTGCATCCGGAAAACCGATTCATCAACTACGCGTAACTCCTGATGGAAAAACATTACTATATCTGTTAGGTGATAAGCTTTTTAAATACTCCGTGCCCAATGGCCCAGCTGCCCAGGTGCAATATCAGGCTCGAATTCCCATCAATCCGAAAGAAGATTGGAAACAGATGCTCCTCGAAGCCCATCGAAAAATAAAGCATGAGTTCTACGATCGTGCCTTGCACGGCGTTGATTGGGATCAGCTTGTGAAAAGTTATCTACCTTTACTAAAACATGTAGAATCGCTGGAATCCTTTGTGAATATAATACGTGAGTTTATGGGTGAGATGAATGCATCGCATTTGGGTGCTTTATATCGAGGAACGACTGCAACGGTTCATGAATCTACATATTATTTTGGATTTGAAGTAATACGGGATGAAACACAATCGTATTTTCGTGTGGGCACGATTTATGAGGAAGGTCCTGCGGATCATGATTATGTACAGATCCATGAAGGGGATTACATTCTTGCCGTGAATGGGGAGCTCTTATCCACGGACGAACAATGGGCGGAAATGATGAATACTATTCAGGGGAAGCGAGCCGAACTGCGCTTGAATAGTGGTCCTAATGCCCAGGGAGCATGGACAACTCGAATTCAGCCCATTACACTCGGTGGAATGAATTGGTTGCGCTACCAACACTGGATCAAAAAAAATCGAGCATATGTTCTGGAGAAGTCTGACGGAAGGATTGGGTATTTGCATATTCGTCAAATGGGTTATGGACCTTTGTATGAGTTTCAACGCGATCTTGAACGGCATTATCATCAGGATGGACTGATTATTGATGTACGGTATAATCCTGGAGGGAATATCGATCAGGAATTATTAGATATCTTGGAGCGTCAAACGTATCAATACATTCAATATCGTGATTTTTCCAAAACGCTACGCCCTTATAAGGGGTATTTTGGAGAAAAGGTTGTATTGATTAATCGTTTTAGTGGAAGTGATGCAGAAGTGTTTACGCAGGGATTTAAAGACTTGCAATTGGGAACGGTTGTTGGAGAACCTTCAGCTGGCGCGGTAATTGGAACGACTTTCTATCAATTAATTGATGGAAGTGCCATCGGTGTTCCTAGCTATGGGTTTTATACGGTGGATGGAGTGAATTTAGAGAATAATCCAGTCCAACCTGATATTTTTGTAGAAAACATGCCAGGATCGGTGCTGGAAGGAGTGGACGCCCAATTAGACGCAGCAATCAACCATATTTTGGAAACATTGGAGTAAACGGATGAATTCTTCTGGTATGCTTGATCGATTAGTTTTTAATCGTGCGAATGGATTGATTCCCGTAGCAATACAGACACAGTTAAGCCGACGGATCTTTTTCCTTGGACATGCTGATCGGGAAACAGTTAAGCAATGTCTCGAAAAGCAATGGGTATATCTTTATGATGAAGAACAAAAAAAACCACAGCTGTTAAACGATAAACAAAATCAACCCATTACGATAACAGCGCTGGATATCTCAACAGAGGGGAATTCGCTGATTCTATACATTCCTGAAAGAGCGGAATTGGAAACGCACTATCCCAGCCAGGGAACATCCATGGCTGTTTCGGTGTTCGATGGATTATGGAAGATTATCCAAGAAAGAAAGACTGCCATGCCGGAGGGGTCGTATACAACGCTTCTTTTTGACCAGGGAGCAGCAAAAATTGGACAGAAGGTCGGTGAGGAAGCTGTGGAATTGGCTATAGCTGCACAATATGATAATCCTACTCGAACGATTGAAGAGGCCGCAGATTTGATTTATCACATCTGGGTCCTTTTAGCTTCGAAGAATCTTACACCATCAGATATTGCAGCTGAATTGCAAAAGCGCATGAAATAAGGATTGTAGAAGGAATATTGGGATGGATTTTAAAGATGAGTATCGCCAATTAGTCGAAGAAATCCTATTCGGCTATTATGAAAAACAGATCAACGAAGCATCGTTGGATGAATTGCAGCAAATCATCCGCACACTTGGGCTTCATAAAACCGTCAATACGCGGCTGAAAGAATATTTTATGGGAAATGATGCTGCTCCGGTCTTTGAAGAAACGCTGGATCAATTAGAAGCACAATTAGTCGATGATTATCTGGGAACAAATGATCCCGCATCCTTTACAAATACCCCCATCCTCGATACGAATATATCACACGATTCAGAGCAGCAAAACCAACCAACGATAAAAGATTTTACTCCTAAAGAAATGTATACGTATTTAAATCGGTATGTTGTGGGACAAGATAGCGCAAAACGCGTGGTATCCGTTGCTGCTTATAATCATTATAAACGTGTAGCTAGGAAGCATGAAATCAATGTGCCCTTACAAAAATCAAATATCCTAATGGTTGGTCCCACTGGTTGCGGCAAAACCCATATCGCTCGTATGATGGCACGCTTTCTGAATGTTCCGTTTCATATTGCAGATGCAACCGAATTCACTTCTGCTGGGTATTATGGAAAGGATGTGGAAGTAATGATTGGTGAATTGTTGCATCAGACAGGAATGGATGTAGAACAAGCCAGCAAAGGTATTATTTTTATTGATGAGATTGATAAGATCTCTTCTAAATCCGATCCAGCGAAAACAGGTGCAGAAGGAAGAGATATTGGTGGGTTGGGAGTTCAACAAGGATTGCTAAAAATGCTGGAGGGGAAAAAAATGTATGTTCCCATTAATGTAACCCAGCATTGGAGCAAGCATGATTTTGTAGAAATTGATACAAGTGATATTTTATTCATTTGTAGTGGTGCATTTGTGGGGATGGAAAATGTGATGAAGGATAACAAAAAAAAGGTCGGATTTGCTGGGGGGGATTCCATGGTGATTCCGGAATTGGAACTTGTAGATAATGATGTGTTAAAAAAATACGGTATGATTCCAGAGATGCTAGGACGACTCCCTGTTAAAGTCATGCTTCATGAACTCACAGTGGATGACCTGGTTAAGATTCTTACCGAAGTGGATGATTGTATATTAAAAGAGTATGTGGAGTTGTTCCGGTTGGATCATAAAACACTACATTTGACTCCGCAAGCGCTTCGTTTTATTGCAGAATATGCTCTTAAAAGGAATGTAGGTGCACGTGGGTTGCGATCCATTATGGAGTTTATTTTACGAGATTATATGTTCGAGGGACCTGCTGATCCTACAGAGAAGGAAATCAAAGTAAAAATAACGCGTAAAGCATTGGAAGCGAATTTACGTTCAAAATAAACGTGAATACCTGAATAGAAACGCTTCCTTCTTAACCAGATGAGAGAAAGGTAATTATGTTTCAACCCTATAAAAAACTAATCCAAGTTTCTTGGCTATCCATCATACTTTTAGGAATTGCTAGCACGGTCTTTGCTCATCAGTACCAAGTTCAGGGAGTGATAACCGGTTTAGATGGACGGTATCCGGTTTATATTGCTGTTTTTGATGAATCCCATTGGGTTGGAGATTTAAAGCTATCGTTGAATCGGGAGGTGTATGCCCCACGGCATATCCAAAATGGACAGCTCCGTTATGGGTTTCACCTTCCAGCAGGTGAATATGCGTTGATTATCCTGGAAGATCGCAATGGTGATGGACTCCAGAATTATGGGGGGTTTTTAGGGCAAATACCCCAGGAAGCGTTTGGCTTTTCACGCAACTTTAATCCTTTTCGACATTGGCGGAAACCTCGCTTTGATGAAGTGAAGCATTCAGTACAGGGTCACACGCGTTTGCCTACAATTCAGATGTTGAATAGAGATTAGATCCATCATTCCGTCATGTCTTGATTTGAAAACTGGGATGAAAATTACTATACTTTCAGGTGTATAGTACAGAAAATCCGGGGTGAATCATGCCACTAGCGTGACCAGGGAGTAAGGTAATCCCGTAAACCCCTGTGCAAAATGTGTCAGCACGACACATGGATCTATCAACGCAGGTAATATACATATCACCTTATTACCATGATTACGGGAGGGGAATCATCATGGCGTATGTATTGAATGCACCAACACGATTGTTGGGACGCCAAACCATATCCGTTCTGTTTATCTATCTTCTGTTACTATTAGGTTTTCACGGAATAACCGTCCTAATTGGACAAGTTCGATTTTGGGTTGCGGATCCAGCCCAATTCTTAGCCTATGATTTTTATATATGGTTTCTTGTCGCTAAATATGTTCTAATCATTACTATTGGGACTGTATTGATCCATACCATTTCCAAAAAGGAATTGGAAATGGATTGGTTGGGGTTAAACCCCGAACGATTGCCTTCCGATATACTGTTCTCAATCCAAGTTTTTTTAGTATTTCCTGGGATACTTTTAGTTATTCATTTGGTAACTGTATTGTTACCTGAATCTATTATTTCCGTCTATTTGTTTAATTTAAGTGAAGCCGCATCGATTACCTACTATCCAGGATGGTTCGCGGCCGAGTTGTTTGCTGCTGTTCTTTGTATCCCTATTATTGAAGAGATTGTATTTCGTGGATTTCTGTTTTCTGTATTGGAAAAACGGATTCCAGTGGTAATAACCGTAATTATAACAACGGTCATTTTCACATGTTATCATATTAATCCTTTTGCCCTACATCAATTGGTACTATCCAACTTGCTTCTGATTGTGTTTGGTGGGTTAGGTTGTGGGATTTTACGGGGGATAACCAAACGGTTATGGGCTCCGATCGTATATCATGTACTCTGGAATGCCGCAATCTATTCGTTGTATTATTGGCGATGGATGATATGATCCTATTCTGGTATGGAATCTTCCATAAGCAGTTTCCCCAATCCCTCCAGGATAGAAATGTCCTCATGTTTGGGTAAGGAATGAGTACTCTGAATTGGGTCTATAGCGTATTGAAAGCTAGTGGGTTGAAAGGTAAATCGATAGGTACCTTTTTCGCGGATTGTAACCACAATAGGAGCCCCTAAATACCCATATTCTGGAAGAATCTGATCTTCTCTTCCTAAATAACCAGGTTTTCGGTATCCAAAATACCGACGAGGACTTCCTTCTGCAAACTTAAACGCGTAGGTTCCAGGTTCCAACTCCAATTGATGTTGAGCCGTATGATCCCCCATATCCTTCATTTTGAATGCCTTAAGAGGTGCCCAATCCATAAACACTTTTTTGTATTGAATTAAAAACGGTTGATACATGGGATTGGTTGCCATGGACACATGAACATGATATCTATCTTCATAATATACCCAGCAGAACCCCGCTTCAACGCATAATTCCGCAAGCATCCCGTAGGTTTCATACGCCTTCCGTTTGGAATAGGTATCGTATAATGTCAGATCCAGTGCCATTCCGGTGTGATGAAGACTTCGGCTGTATTCAAAATTACCAGGTAACCGGAAAGCGGAGGTGATGCGTACTCGAATATAGGGATCCCGTTCCACAATCTTATTCACCAAGGATTCCAGTGGTGCAATCAACCGTGGATCCATATAATGATTGGGATTATCCCGAGGATCCTGGTACTCCAGCCCTCCCCAATTGGAATTAGGATAAGTGGTCGTTGCATCCCCTTTAAATAATATCATGGGATTCTCATAATATATCAGAGAAGCATCGTATTCATATGTATTCGGTTGAAAATTAATTTTAGAATATCCACATACCCGGGATTCTTTATAAGGTGGGGAATGGGTTCCCAGCTCTATTGCTCCTGTAAGATGAGAAAGGCTCCGGTAGGGTGGGGTTTCGGTAGCGGATTCACTTATTTTTTTATTACACATGGAACATACTACCAGTGCTAATAATAGTAGGTATCCTCCTACAATCCATGTGTAACGCAGGTTCATGCATCTTCCTTGATGTCACCCATTAGGGTTTAGGATATAGTATTTATCGGCATTTATCGATCCGAACCAGGAGGATCAAATCCTTCAAGCCGATCGATCTCACTTCTAGTAACACCTAACCGCGTCAATGCTTCTTCTAAAGCTGGAATCAAGAAAAAAATTCGCTTTTTAAGCAATCTTTTAAGGGGTTCTACCGCATTTCGATTTCCAATTTCTCCAATCGCTTTAATCGCCGCTTGTTGGACAAATACATTATCGTCCTCTTCGGCAATTTCTAATAGGGTTCGTGTAGGTCTATAGGAATTAAGCTTCCCTAATGCTTCACAAGCATGTTGACGGACCAGTGGATGTTGATCGTGCCTCGCTGCTCGCATTAAAGGCTCAACCGAGCGCCGACTACGCAACATACTCAAATGTTGTACCGCCCCGATGCGTTGAATATCGGATCCATGTTCCAATTCGTACCATAATTGATTGATTAACGCACGTTGGTCGGAAACCTCTTCGGATGATTGTTCGGAATAAATAACAAACGGTAGGATTAGTAGGAATCCCAAAGCAAAAATACATGATAGACGTTGCCTCATCATATCCCCTCCTCATGTACGATGTGCAATGCAAAAACAATGGGGTTTTAACCCTGTGTAAAAGTAGCAATTTTTGTGTTGAAGGTCAAATGACTTAAATAGAGAGGATGTATTCATTCCAACTCATGGGAAGCCACTTTTGGAAGGCTAAAAAGAAAGGAAGACGATTCCCCCGGAACCGATTCCACCCATATCTTCCCATTATGTTGTTGAATGATTGTTTGGGCGATATACAATCCTAATCCTAATCCTTTGGTGTGTTGGGAAAGGTTATGCGCGGTATAAAACGGTTCAAAAAGATTAGGAATATGATGCTCGGCAATACCCATTCCATTATCCTTCACTTCAAAACACCAACTGGTGCGATCCTTTCCTTCGGAGATGTTTATTTGAACGACTGGTTGCTTATCACAGTAGCGCAATGCGTTGTCTAGAAGAATCCGAAACACATCCACCACCCGATTTATATCGCATTCAATTGACGCCTTGGGGATCTCATCCACTTCAATGGTATATTCATCGGGGTAATCCAAATTATCAATTGTTTCAATCGCGAGTTCGACTAGATTTTCAAGGCTGATTCGTTCGGGTTTTATTTCGATTGCATATTGCTGGGATTCAACAGCAAGACTCACATCATGTGAAATCGCTTCAAAACGGGAAATGGCTTTATCCTGATTGGTAAGGAATTCAGAAATTTTTCGAAAATATTGCTGAATCTGTAAATTAAGATCTTCAGGCAAGTATTTGGATATATCATTCATTTTAATTTCGAGGGGGGCTGTTGCCATACGAATAAGGGTAGAATTACCTTTTAAGACACTTAACGGTGTTTTGATCTCATGAAGCAGTACATGCTCGATAAAACTCAATACCGATTGCAAGTACGAATTCAATTGGAGGAATTCATCACTACGGCGTAATTTGGATTGAATCCGTGCGAGTAATTCTTCCGGTTGGATTGGTTTCACAAGATAATCATCCCCTAATTTGAGCCCTTTTAATCGTTTGTCACTATCGATAGACGCGGTCATAAAAATAATCGGGATGGTTCGTGTATCAGGATTTACGGTGATACGGCGAGCGATTTCAAACCCGTCCAATTCCGGCATGAGTACATCCAAC
>CAYPZJ010000172.1:0-9757 GCA_964414635.1 uncultured Spirochaetia bacterium | reverse complement strand
ATAATTAGCAGCTTTTGCAACTTCAACCGCCACTTTACCCATTTCTTCGCGTTTCTCAGGTGTTAATGCTACCGACGGTGTTTCTTCAATAATCTTTTGATGTCGCCGTTGGATTGAACACTCCCTTTCATAAAGATGAATTACATTTCCGTGTTTGTCTGCCATCACTTGGAATTCAATATGACGAGGTTTCTCAACGAATTTCTCCATATAAACAGAATCATCACCAAATGCTGCTCGTGCTTCTCGTTGTGCACCTTCGACTGCATCTCGCAACGATCCGGCATCGTCAACTTTACGCATCCCCTTTCCACCACCTCCTGCAGAGGCTTTTATTAAAACGGGAAAACCTATTTCCTTAGCAACTTCTTCAAATTCCTTTATTTCAGCACTGCTGCTTTTCATACCAGGAGTGACAGGTAAATTATGCTTAATCATGAGCTCCCGACTAGCCACCTTACTTCCCATTAATCGGATAGCATCCGCATTCGGTCCAATGAATGTAATTCCGGCTTGTTCGCACATATCAGCAAACGTCGCATTTTCGGAAAGAAATCCATATCCCGGATGAATAGCGTCCGCACCGGTCGTTTTAGCGGCGTCCAAGATTTTTTCTATAACCAAATAACCTTCACTGGGAGGGGGAGGACCAATTAATATGGCTTCATCTGCTAATTGAACATGAAGGGCGTTTTTATCTACTTCGGAGTAGATTGCAACCGTGGGGATTCCCATATCCCTACAAGTACGCATGACGCGCACTGCTATTTCACCACGATTTGCCACCAAAATTTTCTTAAACATAATCGCGTTCCTTCCAGATAGTCTGTTTATGATTGAATCCAGGGTGCTTTTTGTTTATTCAGAAAGGCATGCATTCCTTTCTGACCCTCCTCACTTACTCGAAGCTTTGCTATGAGTTCCGCCGTATAGGGACCTGCTTCGTCCAAGGACATTTCAGATATCGTGCGTAGAAGTTCCTTGCAATTTGATACTGCTTCAGGACCACTGGATAATAATCGCTGTACCAAATCATTAACACGGTTATCCAATTCTTCTGGAGAAACCGCATAATTAATAAGACCTACTTCTGCTGCTCGGATTGCAGATAATCGTTCACCGGTAAGAAAATATTCTCGGCTTTTACCTTCTCCAACACGTTTTAAAATAAATGGGGAAATACAAGACGGTACCAAACCAATTTTTACTTCACTAAAACTAAATACCGCTTGATCCACAGCCACAGCTATATCACAAAGTGCTACCAATCCGGTACCTCCACCAAATGCCGATCCATTAATCCTTCCAATGATAGGTTTTGGAAATTTATAGATACCGTGAAGCATTTCCCAAAGTTTTAAGGACTCCTTTAGATTATCATCAAACGCATAATCTACAACGCGGCGCATCCAATTCATATCTGCACCCGCACAAAATACATCCCCTTGCCCCGTTAACACTACAACACGAAGTGACTCTTCTTCGCGAAGCAGCGAAAACATCTCAATCAGTTCGATAATCATTGTATCATTAAAAGCATTACGGATGGATGGACGATTTAGCGTAACCGTTGCTACTAAATCATCAAAATCCACTGTAATCGTTTCCATTTCTTTATGCATGGGATTATTAGGTCCTTTTACTAGAATATGAAAATAAAACATTCCTTACATTCGAAAAACACCGTACTTCTGCTCGCTAATAGGTTTATTTAGCGCCATTGCAATTCCCAATGCTAGCGTTTCTCGTGTTCTTCTGGGATCGATGATACCATCATCCCATAAACGTGCTGTACTGTAATAGGCGCTGGATTCTTGCTCATATTTATCCAGAATTGGCTGTTTAAACGCAGCTTGTTCTTCTTCCGTCATGGGTTTTCCCTTCTTTTCTAGAATCGCCATACGTACCTGTAATAAAACGTTGGCAGCCTGCTCCCCACCCATCACCGCGATTTTACTATTTGGCCACATCCATAATTGATTGGGATAATAACCACGCCCACACATGGCATAATTACCGGCTCCATATGAATTCCCAACAATTACTGTAAACTTGGGTACTTGTGCATTGGAAACCGCATGAACCATCTTCGCCCCATCAGATGGAATTCCTCCATGTTCGTATTCTTTTCCTACAATAAAACCAGTAATATTTTGAAGAAACACCAGCGGTATTTTTCTTTCTGTACATAATTCTATAAAATGAGCACCTTTGCGCCCGCTTTCACCAAACAAAACACCGTTATTTCCCAAGATACCTACAGGATACCCCATAATTCGTCCAAATCCGGTCACCAGCGTTGGTGCCCATAATTCTTTAAATTCTTGGAATTTACTCCCATCCACCATTCGAGCGATAACTTCTCGAATGTCAAAGGGTTTTTTTAAATCTGCAGGGATAATTCCAAGCAATTCATCGGGGTCATAATAGGGATCTTCTGGTTCCACCTGCCCAATTTCAAATTTTGGATTATATTCAAAATTTTCCACGATATTACGTGCTATTTGAAGGCAATGCTCATCATTTTGAGCATAATGGTCCGCAACACCCGAAATACGGCAATGAACATCCGCTCCACCTAGCTCTTCTGCAGTCACTTCTACCCCCGTAGCCGCCTTTACAAGAGGTGGACCCCCAATAAAAATAGTACCCTGCTTCTTTACAATAACAACCTCATCACATAGCGCTGGGACATACGCTCCTCCTGCCGTGCATGAACCCATTACAAGAGCAATCTGCGGAATCCGTTCTGCAGATAAACGACTTTGGTTGTAAAAAATACGTCCAAAATGATCCTTATCTGGAAAGGTTTCCGATTGGTATGGCAAGTTAATCCCACCAGAATCTACAAGATAAATACAGGGAAGATGGTTTTCCAACGCAATCTGTTGCGCACGAACATGCTTGGCAATTGTCATCGGGTTATACGTTCCACCTTTCACAGTAGCATCATTTGATACAACCAATACCTCTTTGCCATGGACGCTTCCTACGCCAGTTATAATTCCTGCACCTGGCATCTCATCTTCAAACATGTCATATCCAGCTAAAGTGCTAAACTCCAAAAAAGGAGTATTCTTGTCAAATAACGCTTCCAACCGTTCCCGCGCAGTCAGCTTACCACGCTGCTTATGGCGTTGTACTTGATCTGGTGAACCACCCTGTCGTGCCTTCTCCACCCGATCTTTTAAAACATCTAACTTTTTTAACATAGCTTCCCGATTTGCATGATAATCAGGCGAATTTGTTTGAATAGTAGACTCAAAGCGAAACATGAGCACCTCGTTTAAAATAAATACGTACTTTAAAAATTGTGAAATACTTCTCTTGGGGTGCTATTAGGGAACTCCAAACACCCCAAGGGATTTTTTTATTGGGATATCAACTTGGGTTTGAAACGAGATATAGTCACATACCATTCGATTGTGTTACATGAATATCCCCAACCACTCCGTATTAAGCTTTATATAAGCACCGCCTTGTAACCGTATGCTAATACTCCAGAATGACCTTCTTCCTGGATTCGGCGGAACTCAAGTTTAACTCGCTTTCCTATTTTTACATCTTCCAGGTTACAATCGACAACCTGTGTGGTAAGAAAAGCACCATCATCCATTTCAAGAATAGCCATTGCATAAGGCGCTTCATCAACAAATTGGCTAGGAGGTACTCGGATAATCGTATAGGATGCAATTTTTCCCTCGGTTGCCATTGTTACGGGTTCAAGGGTACAATTCCCATCTTTACATGTTTGATCAGGACAAACCGTCCGGGGTGGGAAAAATACATCCCCAGAAGTTTTACATTTATTTGCCTCATAGCGATATCGCTGTGGAATAGCTCTCCATGTTTTTACTGTTAGCATTACTTTACCTCCATTATATGACATACCGAGCTAGCACCGCTTCCACCCATGTTTTGGGTCATGCCGATACGTGCATCTTTCACTTGGCGATCTCCCGCTGTTCCTCGAAGTTGGGTGACAATTTCACATACTTGAGCCACACCGGTTGCACCAACGGGATGTCCTTTTGATTTTAATCCACCTGAAGTATTTATTGGTTTTTTCCCTCCAAGACGAGTTGCTCCGTCTTTAGCAGCCATCGCTCCTTGTCCCCGTTCAAAAAAACCAAGTGCTTCTACTACAACAGCTTCTGCAATTGTAAAACAATCGTGTACTTCGCAGAGTTGGATATCATTAGGGTTTTTACCAGCCATCGAATATGCTTGCGTTGCAGATTTCTCTACAGCATTAAGATAGGTAATATCCTTACGGCTGTGAAGTGCGATAGTATCGGTAGCAGCACCAGTTCCAGTGATTACAACCATCGGATTATCTTTTTTTAGCTTCTTAGCTACATCCACACTCGCTAAAATCACCGCAGCCGCCCCATCTGTTACGGGGGAACAATCTAAAATATGGAGTGGATCTGCCACCATCGTTGAACCCAATACTTGCTCTGGGGTTACTTGTTGAGGGAATTGAGCATTAGGATTCATAGAACCATGATAATGATTTTTAGATGCGATATGAGCTAAATGCTCACTCGTCGCATTATATCGCTCCATATATGCATGGGCAATCATAGCATACAACCCGGGGAAAGTAATACCGAAAAAAGACTCATATTCTGCATCAGCAGCTGACGCCAACGCAAATGTCGCTTCGTCCCCGCTGATATCATTCATCTTTTCTATTCCACCTGCTAGTACAATATCACTCATTCCTGATGCCACTTCCATAAACCCTTGACGAACAGACATCCCTCCTGAAGCACATGCTGATTCAACTCGGAGAGCAGGTATAGGGTTAACACCTAAATAATCCGCCATCAGTGCTCCAATATGTTCCTGTTGATTGAATAATCCTCCAGACATACATCCCACATACATACTATCTAACTTATCAACGCCCGAATCTTTAATCGCAAGCAGCGCAGCATCTACGAAAAGATCACGAAGGCTTTTATCCCAAAGTTCACCGAACTTGGTTATTCCAATTCCAATGATTGCTACATCTCGCATAACATTACTCCATTTCTATTGTTTCAAATTTATTCCGCTTTGCGAATCTTTCGACGGAATTTTACATAGGTTCCATAATCCAAATACCGTTTATCCTTCTCAAGCAAATCCCAAACATGGGGGGCAGCGTCTCTCTTTTCATTGATACGATCAGTGACCTTAAATATAAATCCATCACTACCCGATCCGGATCCGTAGGAAACCATAAGAATTTGATCACCCGGTTTTGCTACATCTAAACATGCGGCTAAACCCATGGGTGAACTGCCAGAGTATGTATTCCCCAAATAAGGTGTTACCAACCCTTGCTTGAATTGCTCTTCTTTGAATCCTGCCATCTTACACGCACGTTGAGGGAATTTACCATTCGGTTGATGAAACACAACGTGTGAAAAATCTGCTGGTTTCATCCCTGCCTGACTCATGATCCCATTAGCACATCCCAACACATGCTTGAAATATGCAGGTTCTCCCGTAAATCGACCACCGTGACTCGGATAGTACATGTGTTCACGTCTCCAGAAATCTGGAGTATCTGACATGAAAGAATAGGTATGAGTAATCTCTGCCAGGATTTTTGACGCATCGCTTCCCATAATATAACAAGCTGCACCCGCTGACGCGGAATATTCCAATGCGTCTCCTGGTGCTCCCTGGGACGTATCACCACCAACGGCTAATCCATATTTAACTGTATTAGCAAGAACTTCACTGTATGTAATAAACATGCCTTCAGCACCAGCTTTACAGGCAAATTCCAAATCCGCACAGTGACATTCTGGAGTTGCACCAATCGCTTCTGCTACGATTGTACCACTCGGTTTTACTGCATAGGGATGGGATTCACTTCCAACATATACACTCCCTATTTCTTTTGGATTAATTCCAGCACGCTTTAAGGCGTTTCGAGCAGCCTCCACGGACAACGTAATGGTGTCCTGATCGGGAGAAGGGACAGATTTCTCAAAAAGAAAAAGCCCCTTTTTGTAACTCTCTGCATCCGTCCCCCATACTTTTGCAATATCCTCCAGTTTTATCCGGTTCCTGGGGATGCAGGCTCCATAGCCAATGATACCAACCATAATGTTACCTCACTTTAATTTACGCTTGTTTAGCCAAGCTGAGCTAATGAAAGGTTCAATCTAGACCCAATTCCTGAAACACAGGAACTGCTCCCAGATCGTATCTCCCTTCCATCCTGAGTGATCTGCAAACTCAGATCAATCCCAGATTCCAAGGGATCGAGCAATTACTAATCGTTGAATTTCACTGGTTCCTTCTCCGATTTGTAGCAATCGTTGATCCCTCCAATATTTTTCCACTTCATATTCTTCCATTAATCCGTAACCCCCTAATAACTGAACTGCATGATCCGTTACTCGATGGGCTACTTCGGATGCATATAATTTCGCCATTGCCCCCTCTTTTGTATAGGGCAACCCTTGATCATAAAGACTACAGGTCTTGTATAAAAACGTACGAGCAAGTTCAATTTCAGTAGCCATATCCGCTAGTTTAAAGGAATTAGCTTGAAACTGAGCAATGGGTTTTCCAAATTGTTCTCGTTCTTTACTGTATTTTAATGCTAAATCAAACGAACCTTGCGCCGCACCAACCCCCATAGCTGCAATCGAAAGACGTCCCCCATCCAACGTTTTTAACATTATTTTGAATCCATCACCAATTTCACCCACCATGTTTGATTTAGGAACCCGTACATCATCAAAATATAGTTCACAGGTGTTTGATGATTTCCAAAGCATCTTGCCTTCCATTGGTTTGACAGTATAGCCTGGAGTTCCATTTTCAACAATGATACACACGTATTTAGGTTTGTCTTTTTTATCTGCTGTGGGATCAATATATTTACAATTTACGATACTTCCAATGGTTCCTTCCGTTCCGGCATTTGTGATGAAAATTTTTGCCCCATTTATAACAAACGTATCCCCATCCAACACAGCCGAAGTTTGAGTATTCCCCGCATCACTCCCTGCATTAGGTTCTGTTAACCCAAAACCAAATAAATGACGAGGTCCACCACATAATTCGGGTAGGTATTTCTTTCGCTGCTCTTCATTCCCAAATGCATACAAAGGATTGATACCTAAGGAATTTCCCGCTGCAACCGTGATGGCTTGGCTTCCATCCACTTTCGATAGTTCTTCCACCGCAATAATATAGGTTTTCATATCCACGCCAAGCCCACCGTATTCTTCGGGAACCAGCATTCCAAATAATCCCAATTCCCCCATCTGAGCAGTTAATTCTTCAGAAAAGCTATGGGCTTTATCCAACTCCATAGCCTTCTTGCGGATACTTCCCTCTGCAAATTCACGTACAGTGTCTCGAAATAAGCGTTGTTCCTCGGTTAAATCCCATTCATTAATCATAATTTTCCCCAAACTATACGTAACATCGCTTGGCATTACAAAAGTGGGATCGATTGTTACTATCGAAAATTTCCATACATGCCATACTTTGCGTTGCTTCGTATATCTCCAGTGTGATAGTGCGATACAGTTCTTGTATCAGACAGAACGCACTGAAAGGTGTCATGCTCTGTCAGTGTGGATAAAACAAATGCTATCTTCTGATTCTTAAAGCCCACCTGGCACTCTGTAGTTCACTTTACCCAGATAGCTATAATAATCGCTTGGTTATGAAAAAGCAACCAAATGATTCTCGAAAACCTAGATTTCTTATATTTTTTCCTCCCCGATCTCTAAATTTGATAGCCATTTAGCGCAAACAATATCATTTTTCAGGATCATTGAAAAGCATACAGCTTATAGTTATGTAATGCTCTTAGCACGATCGAGCGTATTACCGGTTTAAAATTTGGATATAGGCACGTGGTTCCGTTGGTCCGCAATAAAGCTGAGAAGGACGCGTAATAACCGATTGGGGATCTGATTTTTCTTCCAACCAGTGTGCTGTATAACCACTGGTGGCAGATAATGCAAACATAACTGGGTAAAAATCAACAGGAATTCCCATTGCTGCATAGATAAACCCACTAAAAAAGTCTACATTGGTATACAAACCTCGAGCAGTAAAGTGAGAATCATTTTCGATGGTGTCTGCTAATTGTTCGGCAAGATCAAATAAACCTTTCTTTGGAAGTAAATCTTGGTCATATAATCGGCGTACAATCGCTCGAATAATTTGTGCTCGCGGATCATGGGTTTTATAAATTCGATGACCAATACCAGGAATTCTAAATTGAGTGAAATGGGTTTTTTCTTTACTTTTCTGAATTACATCATCAATAGTCATGTCGCCTTTATCTATCATGTCAAACAGCTGATAGGCGAGTGCATTCGCACCCCCGTGTTTTGTTCCTGCAAGTGCATTCACCGCCGCGGAAAGAGCAGCCGTTAATTCATTTCCACCCGTAGCAATATTACGTGCGGTGAATGTTGCTAACGAAAGTTGATGTTCCGCTTGGACGATAAGAATTTGATCCAACGCTCGATTGAATTCAGGATTGGGAGTGACTCCAAACATGTGGAGAACATTTGATATGTATGATAGCTTAGGATCGGGTTGAATAAAAGGGAGATGTTGATATGCACGAAGTAAATACGCAATAATAGTTGGAATTTTAGGAAGAATGCTATGGATACCCATATCAGCTCGTGATTGCTTATCATCATTATATTTTAAGAAATTAATCAATGCCGCTAGATTAGCAGATGGGTCCTCCACCGGCGCTCTCTGGATAATTTGTTCCATCCACGTAGGAAGAAATTGATAGGTTCCAAAATCGTTTGCTAATAACTGCATCTCATCAGAATTAGGAAGGTTTCCATAAACGAGAAGGTATAGTACTTCCAGAAATGTAGAGTGTTCCACTAACGCTTCGATAGGTATCCCACGATACCAAAGAATCCCCTCCTTCCCATCAATAAAACAAATAGAGCTTTTCATCGCTGCAGTATTTTTTAACCCAAGATCATACGAAGGGGTTTTTGGATGGGTACTAATGTTGTGGATAAGTTCGTTACGCAATTGCTGCAATGGCTGGCTCTCTTTGTTGTACGTTTAGTAATGGCCATCTTTTTCACTGATTCTGTGTATGACCTGTTGGTATTCCCATAGGAATTAGATCAACATAGGAAACGTAATACGCACATGCGTCCTTGTCAATCATGCCCGATTACTAATTATGCATGGACATTCCAGTTTGTTTTCCTTATACTTAAGATAACATTCATTTGGAAAATCTGGAATAGATCACTCTGTTTCTTTTCAAGTGATAGTGCAATTAAACAGTTATACTTAACCGATGGATCAGCAATCAGGATATCATTTATTTACGTGTACAAGCCTGGATCAAGTTATTCAGCGTTATGGTACTTGGTTACAACCGGATAAATTATTTCAAGAAAAAATCGTATTAATTGTTCAGCATCAGGCGATGGCACAGTGGGTGAGGAAATCATTGTGTGATGAATTAGGGATCTTTGCTCAAAGTATTATCGAATATCCCTATCAAGCTATTCGTCATCTCTTATCACACTATCCCACTATCAAAACAATACTCGATGAAAAGCAGCTGGTTTTTGAAGACGATCTGAAATATCTAATTTATAAAAACTTGGAATATCACCTGTTTTCGGAAGACGACAGGAATCACAATACTCTTTTTCAACCACTAAATAATTATGTGTTCCAAGAAGCGTTGCCTCGTGAGTTACAAATCAAACGGTTGTATCAGCTTGCTACC
>CAYPZJ010000171.1:0-9774 GCA_964414635.1 uncultured Spirochaetia bacterium | reverse complement strand
GTCACTACCCCAAGTATCTTAAAAAACATAAAAATTGCCCAAAATTCGCACCCCGGCATACACGATAATTATAATTGCGGATGGAACAGATGCGTATTGCTAATAATAAACCTTGTAAATCAGCAATCCCACAAAAAATCTTTTTTCTTCGAAAACTACTTGACTTTTTCGGGAAAGGGGGTTATCCTTATTAACATACCGACCGACGGTATGTACCGACCGTCGGTACGATAACACAGTAAAGGTAACAAGATGGCTCGAATCGTTAAAGACTACGATGAACGCAAAGCTGAACTTCTTGAAACAGCTAAAATTCTGTTTATGAAAAAGGGGTATGAAGATGTGAGTATCAATATGATTATTGATGTGGTGGGGGTTTCAAAAGGTGCGTTCTATCATTATTTTAATTCAAAAGAAGAATTGCTTGATGAATTGGTAGATGTACTAGTCAAAGAAGCATTGCAAATTAATAGGATGCTATTTGATAATGAAAATTTGACACCTTTTGAGAAAATACAATTGATGTTTCAATCAAATTTTAATTGGAAAGTGGAGAATGCAGAAACGACATACTTTTTTATCAAACTGTTTTATCAAACACAAAATTTATATTTGAGAGACCGCTTTTATTCAAAAATTAATAACCAAATCGTACCCATGCTGGTGAAAGAGATTGAAGCTGGTAATAAAATGGGTGACTTTAATTGTCCGTATCCATATTATGGTGCCCAATTCCTTTTAAATTTAGGAAATGGTTTTATTGATCACCTTGTAAAATTAATGTTGGATTTACCCGTAAAAAAGGAAAACATTGATGAAATTTTGGGCTTTGTAGAAGCATACATATGGATGTATGAGCGGTTTTTAGGTATAGAAAAGGAGAAGCTATGTCCCTTTGATGATAACTATGCATTAAAAATACAGGAAATGGCTGATGGATTCAGAAAATTTGATCAGTCACTCAATGAAAACTAAACACAGAGAGGGATGAAATAAGATGTTATTCAAACTAGCCTGGCGGAATATGTTCCGCAAGAAAAAACGAACCATGCTCATTATGTCAGCGGTCATTATCTGTGTGATGGTGATGCAATTCTTTTCCGGGTTTATGAATGGAATGAAGAATGACATTCTACGGGACTTGGAAAACTCTTCCGGACATATTCAAATAAAACATAAGAAGTTAGTGGAATATGTTGGTGGCAACCTACCTTCGGAATATCCCATTTCTGGGATTGATCACATTGAAGAAACTCTGTTAGATAATACGCATATAAAAGCTATTTATAAATTCATTGATTTTGGAGCATTCCTTGTTCATGAACGGGAAAAGGCAGGAACGGAGGATAAACCACAGATGCCTGTTATGATTTCAGGTTTTGAAGTGGAAGAAGAGAGTGTTCATAAACAATTCAGAGATGGAATACGGAAAGGTGGGCGTTTTTTAGAAAATCCAGATGAGGTAGTTATCGGATACAAGATAGCATACACGTTGGATATCAAACTCAATGATGAAGTTCAGATTATGACCATGCGCCCCAACAGTGGATTGTATTATAAAAATTTCAAAGTAGTTGGGTTTTTCCAAACGATGGTATCCCAACTGGATCAGGGAATGGCGCTTATGTCTTTTGAAGATGCGGCAGACATGGTGGATTATTCCAATCAAGCCACGTCCCTGTCTATTGTACTAGATAATAGTTCCCTCGCACAAGAAATCAGTGAACAAATCCAGGATCAACTGGATACCGAGTTAAAATCTACCTCTCAGATTACACTGCAGGTTGAGCCTACACCTGGAATCCTCATTGAGGATACGCCTGAAGGAAGTCGAGGGGAACCTGCTATCGTATTGCGAGCGACGGCAGACAGTATAAAAAAACTGGCAACCGTTAATTCGGCGCTAAACCCGATTGAGGAATCTATTCAAGACAATACGCATGATTCTGTCTGGATTGTTGGTGATACCAAGCCACAACGTGTAACTGTCGCGTGGTCGGATGATATGGGTATGACAAAAGAAACATGGAATGTAGACGGGGTAATTCCTCCGGAGAATATCGGTTTAGATAAGGGTACGATTCTCTATGTATCCGCACCATCGACGGAATCCAAATCTGATTTGGAGAATCCAGATGCCGATCCGTTCGCCCAACTTTTGGCAACCGAATCGGTACAATCTGATCTAATAGCAGCAGGAGTGGATGTTGAAAAACTGCGGATGCAAAGTCTCGATTTGTTATCGAGTCAACAAACAGCCATTGAAAAATTCATGACCTTTGAAGAAAATCAGGAAATCACAAGTCAATCCTGGCAGGAATACAACAGTTCCATTTTGGATATGTTGAACTTGAGTGACACAATGACGTTCTATGTGTTTTTTATCTTTGCTATCGCGGTCGCGGCAATCATCATTAATAATGTACTGATTGGTGTATTCGAGCGAATTCGTGAAATAGGTACGCTCCGGGCAATTGGTTGGGGAAGATTCCAAACACTGGGGTTGATCGAAGTGGAAGCGCTTTTTATAGGCGTTGTCGGAAGTCTTATTGGGTTGGTAGTTGGTTCTTCTATTGTAATGTTGCTTGGTTATACAGGGATTGATATGGGACAATCGATGGATGTATTACCTGGATTATCCACGATCCTACGCCCTGCTATAGACTTAAAAGGTTCGTTGCGCGCGTTTTTTCTTGGCGTACTGTTAGTCGTACTGATCGCCATGATCCCTGCAATTATCGCAGCGAAAATGCATCCTATTAAAGCATTGGGATTTTCACAGTAAGACAGGAATGGTGTAACCCTTATCACAGACTTGTTATCCTGAAATACTGAAGGAAAAGAGTATGAATCTCAAAACCATGATAAAATTCAGCTTTCGCAACTTAATGCGCCATAAAATACGCACGATTTTTACTATTCTGGCGCTCTGTATTGGTGTTGCTATGACCATTCTCGTCTTCTCAATACTTCGCGGGGCATTTGAATCGGCGTTTGATCTAACCATTGCAAACGATACCGGTCATATTCAAATTCGGAAAGCCGCGTACGAAGAAGAACAACTACGATTACCTGTGTCTTCTGAGTTTTCAGTTCAAGAAGTTGAACAATTAAAGAAACATTTACATGGTATATCAAATATAAAAGCGATGGGTGCCTATATTAATTTTTCAGGTACAATTCTGGCTACAGACCATTCTGTTCCTGTATTTATCCGAGGAACAGATGTTTTTCAGGCACCCTACCTCGATACCATGGTGAATAATATTATTGATGGATCCTTTTTTCCACCCTATAATGGAATCGCTTTTGGAAATTCTGCATTTTATGAGGCATTGAACATAGCACCAGAAGACATTAATGTGGTAATGGATTATTATTCTTTTGCAGGGAATCCCAAAACGTTTGACCTTCGTATTATACCGGATACCACCAAAGATGGTTCCTCACCTACGCTTCGCATTCCCACTGGATTGGTGCGTTCTTTTCCGAAAGCTATGGTAAGTAAATCCATTTGGGAGGGCAATGTTCCGCAATTCAAGCTGACTGTGCGGTATCAGGATATCAGCGTTCCTACTGTATTTGAGACGTATGCATTAAAAAGTACGCAAGATAAGGAATATATAGCGCTTGCAGATATGACAAACCTGGAGAATCCATTAGCAAGTGTCATTTTAGGTAATCGTCTTGCTGAAGCGCTGGAAGTGGGTGTAAACGACATCATTCGTATCCGTGCTACGGATAGCAACGGAATGATTGCAGCAGATGCTTATACGGTGATTGGCATTTTCCGAACGGGATTACAAGTTGTGGATTCAAGTACCGTGCTTATGCCTATTCCAGAAATTAGAAGATTTCTTGAAATGGAGGACAAAGCTACTTTCTTTAAGATCATGTTGAATAGCAGGGATCATGTGAATCAAATGGTAGCGCAGGTTCGGGAACGTTTAAAAAACAACGGATATACCGTTGCACCTCCTCTTGATACCCTAGTAGAACTGAAAACAGAAGAGAACAACCCATTTGATAAGCTGAGTCAGAATACCCTTTCAGTGGAGCCGTGGAGTTATTATGCCCAAGCGCTTGTTCAAACCAATGAAGCAAAATGGGCAACCAATAGGTTTATCATTGGTTTGATTGTCGCTTTGGTCATCTTTGGTGTAATGAATACTATGAGTCTCAGTATTCGAGGACGATCCCGCGAAATCGCAACGTTACGAGCGATGGGCATGGAGCAAAAAGAGATTGTCAGGATGGTCTTTATAGAAGGATTTATGCTTTCTGCTCTCGGTGTCATTATCGGATTGATCATCGCAGCTATACTTGCCTATTTTCTAAATACAGTTGGTATCGTATACCCCGAAGATATGATCGCTCAGATGAATGCCTATTTTGAACCTGTTGTCCGAGGAAAAACTATTACAACAGATTTTATTACAGCTGCAGGTATTGGAATCGTGGCTGGAGTAATGGGAAGTATTTTTCCAAGTAGGTTTGCAAAGAACCTGAAAATCTTAAACGCGTTGCAGGATAAACCTGATCAGGCGTAATGGGCTGTGAATAAATAGATAGCGAAGGAAGACGTGTATGAGTATTCTCACATTGTTTAAACTGAGTATCCGCAATATCATGCGTCAAAAATTGCGAACCATTTTTACAGTAATGGCTTTAGGTATTGGTATTGCTGTCACGGTTGCAACTTTCTCTTTGATGCGAGGTTCCTATGAATCCGCTTTTGATTTAACCATTGACAATGATGTAGGACATATTCAAATTCATGGAGCCTTGTACGAAAAGGAACAATTGAGAAAGCCTATATCTGAAGATTATATACTTTTACATGTCAACAAGCTGATTCAGACAATTAATGATATTCCTACGATAAAAGCACTAGGTCCCTATCTTAATTTTTCAGCAACAATTTTGGCTGGGAATCATTCGGTTCCGGTTTTTACCCATGGTGTAGATACCTTTCAGGGAACGTTTTTGGATACTATGGCTAGTACAATCAAGGAAGGAACCTATTTTGCTCCTTACAATAGAATAGCCTTTGCTAATCCTGCGTTTTATACTGCTTTGGGGGTGGATGAAGCAAAACGAAATGTCACCATTAATTATTTACGGTATGACGGCAAACCCGAAACATTTGTACTCACCGTAATCCCTAAAAGTTTGGATGATAAATCGGAAGCCTGCTTGTTCATACCCCATGGTATGGTTCGTGCATTTCCCAAAGATATGTTGGATAAGAAAATTTGGGAAGGATATGTTCCACAATTTAGTTTGAAAGTAAATTACGAGAATAAAGAAATAGAAACCGTTGTACAAACTTTTGAATTAGACAGTATGGAGGATGAGAAGTATAAGATTATTAACCAGCAAATTCCATTGGAAAATCCACTGGCAACGGTCATTTTGGGTTATAAACTGGCAGATGCCCTTGAAGTAGGAATCCATGATATTGTGCGCGTCCGAACAAAAGACACCAATGGCATGATCGCAGCAGAAGCGTATACGGTTATTGGCACATTCAAGTCGGGTTTAAACTATATTGATGAATCCACTATGTATATGCCGTTACCTGAAGCACGTCGTTTTCTTCGCATGGAAGACAAAGCCACATCCGTAAAAATAATGCTGGATGGACGGTACCAAGTGGATGAGACGATGAATACTTTAAAAACGCGCCTTTCCCAAGCAGGTAATAAATTGTCACCTCCAATGGACGATCTTTTACATCAGATGGATTTGGGAGAGAAACCTTTTGAAAGCATTGATCCGAGAACCTTATCTGTGGAACCATGGACCTATTTTGCCAAAGCACTTATACATGCAAATAATGGGGACTGGATTAGTCAGACGATTATGATAGGTTTGATTGTATCTCTGGTAATCTTTGGTGTTATGAATACAATGAGTCTGAGTATCCGACAGCGTTCAAGAGAACTTGCTACGTTGCGTGCTATTGGAATGCATCAAATTGATATGGTAAAAATGGTGTTTACAGAGAGTATCACGCTAGGGATCTGTGGAATTATTCTTGGCACAGGATTAGCATGGCTTCTATCTTACTTTCTCACAGAACACGGTATTCCTTTACCACAAGAGATGATGGCAGAATCTACAATGATGATGGAACCCGTTATGCGGGGGGAGACCTTTATTCGGGACTATTTCATTGCAGGTTCGATTGGTTTTTTTGCAGGAGTTTTGGGAAGTGTCTTCCCAGGGAAATTTGTATGGAATTTAAATGTAGTTAATGGATTACAGGAACGACCTGATGTCCAGGCAAAAACAGTACAATAGATTATGTATTTTAGCAAAAGGAGGAAACGATGAATACAAAAGTTAGAACAAACAAAATTTGGTTCGTTAGTTCCTTAACGATCCTACTGATCCTAGTACTACTAGGCATTCCCGCTGTACAAATGATTGGTGACAATCTACCCACAGCAGATGAGATCTTAAATCGTGTGGATGAGACGATGTTCCCAGAGAGTTTTGAATGTCAGATGTCCATGATTAACTACGACCGCCCCAATCATATTGACAGTCGATATACCTATAACATCAAAAGCAAATATAACGTCGGTTCTTTACTCACGGTGATGGCTCCATCATCCGAACGTGGTACAAAGATCCTTATGAAGCAGCAAAATATGTGGATGTTTGTACCTGGTCAACCCAATTCTGTACGTTTATCGAAAGCAGAAGATTTTATGGGAAGTACCTTTTCAAACAACGATCTGATGGACTCGGATATGGAGGATGATTATAGCGCGGCTGTTGAGGACAAAGACGGATTACCCGCACAATTCGTACTTCTGCGTTTAACAGCGGAGCGAGACGATGTGCCTTATGCCCGAATTGATCTATATATCTGGCGTGATGATTTCAATCCTGCTGTCCAAGAGTTTTATAGCCGTAGTGGACAATTGCTTAAGAAAATGGTGTATTCCCAAAAACAAATGATTGCGGGAAGACTTCGTCCTACACGCATGGTTATGGAAAGTGTTTTTGAACCGGGTCGAAAAACCATTCTCACGATTGATGCATTACGCGCAACCAATTCGTTTCCCAGTTCGATGTTCAATGAAGCTAATCTGGTGGAATAACGATTGATTACTCGTTAAGGACATCACTAATAGTAATACAATAAGCAGGTTATTCTATGAAACGGTTTCAAGATTGTAAAACCTATGCCCTGATTCTTATGATGATTCTTGGGATGGTATGGGCAATACCACCCATTACTATCTGGTCACAGGAAACATCCTCAGATCTCCCCAGCGAATTATTTGATCTTCTGGATGAAGAATCGGAAGCTAGCGATGAGGCGGATGAACAGACAGAAGACGATATCGCCACATCGGAACACCAACCTACGGATTATCCTGCAGAATTGTCATCTGGCGATGAGAATGATCCTTCCAATAATTCAGAACCCGTGCCAGAAGAGTGGGAATATGAGCCAAAGATTGCAGCTACATTTGGGATACACAGTCTGTCCACAGCTATGATCGCTAAAGACATGGAGCAAACCACACCTTCTTCTATTTGGTCGGAAGAACGGGATTCCTTTATTTCCCAACTGATAGAAATTTCCAACCGTACCAAAGCCAAACCTAACGAATATCTAACCATTATTTTGGATTCGAGAGCGCGTTGGGAACCGACCAGTTTGGGTACAAGTACAACACAGATTCTCATAGACCAGGCATACGCCAAAGTTAATTGGACCCCAAATTTTCTTACTAAATTGGGTATCCTCCGACCGGGATGGGGTGTTGGATTTGCTTTTCAACCTACAGATTCCTTCAGTCCGCCAATAGACCCACAGGATCCAGGACGATACAATCCGGGTATACCCACTGTTCAGTTCCAATGGATTTTTGAACGACTGAGTCTTGCAGCATTAACGTCTCTGAAGTATTCTACGTCCACTCTTCAATCCAGTTCTGAAGGTATATTAGGTGGATTTCTGGGAAGCTTGAGTCAGACAACTTGGGAAGATTTGCGGTTTGGATTCCATTTTGGGTATACATTAGGTAAAAAAGAACGAGCAGACTTGTACCTGAATGTTGCCTGGGATAAAGATGGACCACTTACATTGGGTGGGTCATTTCGATTCGATACTGGATTATTCGTACTACACACAGAAGCTGCAGTATCTTATGAAGAAACCAGCGAAAGATTCTATCCCATAAGTACAACAAAAATAAATGATCCGGCCATTTTTAATCAAGATTTTGATATTTTTGGTATGGAACAACGAACCGAACGATTTGTTCCAGAAATCCTTGTTGGAATCAATCAAATGTTTGGCTCGTATGGCATACTGGTTTTGGAATACTATTACAACGGTGGTGGATACGTTGCTAGCGAATTCCGCAGGTATTTATCTCTGTATGATCGGTTGATGCAAAATCCTGAGTACTTTGATGCAATATCAGGCGAGTTAATCGAGACGGATATGCTGACTAACGAAACCACCAAGCTTGCAAGCCAGTATCAGTCTGGAAGTTTGGGAAAACACTATGGGTTTGCACAGCTCTCGTTCGGTTTTTTTGAAGGGGACCTGACGCTTGCCCTCATTACGTTAATCAATTTTTCGGATAATTCCCAATATCTATTCCCTGCAATTACCTTTTCAGGTATGCAAAACATCAACTTTTCATTGGAAGGACTATTCAGTTTTGATTATGTCGATGCTCAAACTGAATTTGGTATCTCCCCGTATGTGGGGGGAATCATGATTCGAATGCAAGCTTATTTTTAAGCTTGCATAACTAAGAAAAAAAGGTGAAAACTATGGCTCTTTTAACACTCAAAAACGTTCACAAAACCTATACTATGGGTGCCACCAAGGTTCAAGCCGTGCGAGGCATTGATATGGAAATCCAGGAAGGAGATTTTGCGTGCGTCGTTGGCCCATCCGGTTCGGGAAAGACAACCTTATTAAACATGATTGGTTGCCTGGATAAACCAAGCGATGGCGAATTATGGTTTCTGAATGACCAGGAATTGGGTACGGTATCGGACCGGGAAGCAACAAAAATCCGTCGATCCAGTATTGGATTTATTTTTCAGAACTTTAACTTGCTTCCAGTTTTAGATATCCGAGAAAATGTGGAACTCCCACTTATCATGCTCGGAATCGATGCCAAAACAAGGCATCAGGCAGCCGATGAATTGATCGAGGCGGTAGGATTGGCAGATAGTATCAATCATCGTCCTGCTGAATTATCTGGGGGACAACAACAACGGGTTGCCATCGCGCGTGCACTGATCAGCAATCCCAAATTAGTTCTTGCGGATGAACCCACAGCAAACCTGGATAGCCAAACGAGTATTCAAATTTTAGATCTGATGGAAAAGATGAATAAGGAACGCAAAACGACATTTATCTTTAGTACGCACGATCCCTTGGTAATGGGTAGGGCTCACAAACGCATTCACATCCTGGATGGATTGGTTCAGAAGATAGAACTGAATAACAAATAAAAGTATATCGACCAGTTTTCCGCTTCCGTCCTGTGTTTACTAACATGTTCTACGAATCGAATTTGTCATATACACCATAGTATAGTATTTTCACTATTTGGAATTACACCCCATCGATTCCCTACCCATCCACCCCCGTACGCTACAAAAATCCATCCCCCCTGACCAGAAATCTTCTGGTCCCTTAAATATATAGAAAAAAGTTGATAGTAAGTAAAACTGTGATATAAACTATGATACTAAGGGGAACAAATGGAATCGTTCAGACTC
>CAYPZJ010000170.1:0-9821 GCA_964414635.1 uncultured Spirochaetia bacterium | reverse complement strand
GGTCACTACCCCAAGTATCTTAAAAAACATAAAAATTGCCCAAAATTCGCACCCGCTTTTCACCGAGTTCCTTTACATTCCACCTTCGTAAGATAACAAAATCCATCCGCTCCGACCAGAAAACCTCCAGGTGCGGTTGCCTGTATAGAAATTCGCATCACCTCTTCCCGTAGTGCTGTCTGATTTTTTCGGTTCGATTCCACGTCAATAAACCAAATACAGCATCCTTACGTTCCAATACTGGTGCATATATTCCCTTAATCGATTCTGAAGAAAACGGGTTTGATTGTCAATCTCTAGTCGTTTAAGTATACTCAACAGAATAGGGAACGGATGGTTCGGTTTGTAAAAGCCATCAGTTTATACGCACCAAACCCACTCCCTTACAACCAAGTAAATTTGAATAGAAAAATGAAAATTTGCATTATCCGTATCACCAAAATTGTGGGAATCCTCCTGGGAATTATCTTACTCACCCCCATTTTACAGTGTGCTTTACTGAGTATTGTTGATCCTCCGTTTTCGGCTTACATGATCTGTATTGAAATTGAAGATTTTTTCTTGGGAAAACCATTAGGATATAAATACACCCCACTTCCTATGAATCAGATACCCGATGTGGTGTATCAATCCATCGTTGCAAGTGAGGATCAGCGTTTCTTTACGCATAATGGATTTGATTTTATTGAATTGAAAAAGGTATTGGACGGGTATCAGAATGATCCTACAAAAAGAATGAGAGGAGCCAGTACCATTACTCAGCAATTATGTAAAAATCTATTTCTACCACCCATGCGGAATCTATTGCGAAAGGGTTTAGAAGCATATTATACGTTTTGGTTGGAATGCTTTGTAAGTAAAAATCGTATTCTATATCTCTACGCCAATCTGGTTGAGTTTGGGAAGGATGTATATGGAGTGGAAGCAGGTGCTCAACATCATTTTAATAAATCTATTCAACAGCTCACCCACTGGCAAACAGCTTTACTAATTGCCATTCTACCTAATCCCCGAGAATACAACCCGACGCATCCATCCCGCCGGGTCCTAAATAGGGCACGATTTATTCGTAAATGGATTCGTCCCTTACCTTAATGGTTATTCATTAAACGATTCGGGGATGTTTTTGTAAATCGTTTCGGTTGTACTTGTTTCAGATGGAAATCGCATGATTGCTTGAAGCATCTCGGAGTAAACCAAATAGCTTCCATTCTGTTTCCCGAACGATAGCCGTTCCAGCACTGTATCATCGGATTTCAGTTCCACCCGGAACAAGGGAGTATCCAAACCCATTTCTTTGAGCTTTGAATTAATAAATTCTTCAGATGTATTGGTAATTGTTTCAAATCCCTCGACCGTTGCTCGTTTCAGATTCATCATCCAGGTAGTAAACATGACATGTTTCTCATCGGGATTGTCCGCTAATCGCCAATCATCAGAACTAGATTGATATTGTTCTTCACTAGGACGGATTGCATATTTCTGAAAGGATAGCTTCTTTTCATTCATAAAAGCATCCACCCGATTGACCTGCTCAAAAGAAAGCATGGTACATTTATCCAGTTTTAATCGATGCTTATCCCGTAAAAATAGATTTAAGTAAGTAGTTTCTGTCCCAGCAGCACGCATACTTACAATATATATGCGATCGGTTTGAGTATCGCGCAGGCGTGTTCGAGGTTCCGTCCCATAACTTTTTCCCACATCAAAAACTCGTGTACCTGACTCGGTATGGATTTCCAGATGGGATAGGGCGGGTTTCAAACCATAGGCTTCTCGTTTTTCATCCGTTATCGTACCAATCAATTCCCGTTTAACAGATAGATTCGCAAGCGCTTCCAACAGGTTTTGACTATCCTTAGACCCAATGTATTGAGTCACTGAAAGATCGGAAGTCTCTTCTGATGGTGACGGAGTATCCTCCCCTTCAGAAAGCTCATCTGTCAAATCTTCCACTGGCGTGGTTTGATCTGTTTCTGCTTCGATTGGAGATTCAGAGGAATCGGTTGTGAGTTCGGTTGGCTTGTTTGTTGTTTCCAGATCGGGCTCCGCTTCCGACTCTTCAGTATCGTTCGATTTAGGGAGTTCTTTTTCAGTAATGAGTAAAATAGGTTTTTCTGATAGTGGGGTTAGATAAGGCTCCAGAATGTATTCGGTATCTTCTGAAGTAAAAACTACTTTGGTAATTTCTGTTGGATCTAAATCAAGCAGGCTAATAGATTTGGAGATACCTAGATCCTTTAAATCCCGAACGTTGAAGGCTAAAACAAGCAAAATGACAAACAGAGCGCTTAAAATAAGAATAATGGTGCGTTGCATAAACCGTGCCTCCTCATGCTTCTATTGTTGATTGGCTATTTTTTGTTTTTTTAAATAAAAGGTTTGCCGTGTACTTCGGAAAATATAGATAACAATACCTATCACCAGGATCAGGATAGGAACAATAATGATTGAAGCCCAAAACATTGTCATTTGATCAGCAGTTGTCTTGAACAACGAGGTTTCCTTTTGTGGTGGCGCCGGCATTGCTTTGGCTGCGGATGCTGGTTTGGGATTCAACCAATTGATAATTCCATCCATAAACACTTCATTAATACCCGGTATTGCGGTTAAATACCGACTTGCTGTAACAACAACACGCATTTCTAAACTATCCGTATCCCCATCTACACCTGATTCATGCGTATCAATGGTCTTACTTATCGCTGCTGCTAAATGATAGACTCCCTTAGATTCCTTCTCCGGGTCAAACTCCCCATTTCCATGTACGGATTTATCACTCCGTAATTGATTTAGCAATGCAGCTGCCTGTTCATCCATATCTGAATTAGCTTCTTGGAATTCCTCTTTTCCATTGGATGGAACAGGCGTATCCGCCCAGGTTCCGTCTGGAGATGCCATAAGCATATCAATGGAAAAATCCGAATCCGCATCCTCATCTTTCTCAAGATATCCTGTAGTTAACGCAGCAACATAGGCATATTGTTGGGAACGAAGCACCCGAACAGTTTCATGGTTACTAAAATTTATTCCAGGAATATAATTTATCCGTCCGTTTAGCGTTGCATTCGGATCATCATTGTGAAGAATATATGGGCTATAGTCTAATTGGAGATAGTCAAGCAACGGATCTAGTGATCCAGCTTGTTCTGGATCTAGTATTATAAATAAACGCCCGCCTCTGGATAAATATAATTCAACTGATGCCAACGCGGAATCTGAAAACGGCATCGCAGGAGCGGCGATCACTAAGATATCACAATCATCGGGGATTTCACTAGCCAAACCCGATTGATAATCCAGATCCTTTGCGGTGAAGTGTTTCGCTTTTAAATGCTCCCAAAAAATTCGAAGCGCAGGAAGAGAAATCAATTGTCCTTGCACTGCCAGATGGGTATCCTGTTTGGTACGGGATAATTCGCCATGTCCAGATGTAAAATAAATGGTTTTGGAAGGAGTAATCAATTCATTGAGATACTGAAACACTTTACGATCAAACCCTTGCAATTGGTACAGGGCATTATTCATCTTTGGGTTAATACTTTCCTTTTTAAAATCGGTCCCATTCGTGATGATAACATGTCCATTACTATCCAAATCGTACTCTTGTGCAAGTTCCGGTTCGAGCTCGGCATCAATTACCTCAACCTGGAATTGATCCGTTGCATAGGTGAACGAATCAAAGTAATTCTCTAGAAAGGCACGTGTATCACTCCCATACGGATAAAATAACTTTACCGCGATTTGCATATCATCTGGGATAACTTCTGTCATAGCAAGGGTTTCCACCGTAGGCTCTGAACGTCCAGCAGTTTCAATAAGTTCGATATCCCAATCTTGAAAACTTAAAATATACCAAGCGAGAAATACATTCGCCAAAGTAAGCGTAATAATCAAACTGGAGCGTCCTGCATGGGTTAAACGTGTTTTATCCGGATGTTCCAGATGATCCATCCGAAAATACGAGATTTCCTTGAAGGTTATGAATAGCATTCCACCTAATGTAAACAGGAACGCAATTAATTTAAACATATCTTGCCAGTCTTGGGCTGCTTCCGGATTATTTGCATTACGAAACCAATCTGCAACGATTTCCCGACTCTCTAGAAAATAAAACACAATTCCCAATGTTACGACAATTTGGGCAAGGAGAATACTTAAATCCACCTGACGCCGTGTCCCCTTCAGTTGGAGCCGCAAAATTCGCAATGTGTAGGAAATCCCAACCAAAATAATGGAAAGGAACAATCCGATAAAGTATCCTGGATTCAAGGTGGAACTTTCTAAACTACTCCCATACAACATATTTTCTGTAATAAACAAGAGAATCAAACCTGCTGCGAAAAATCCAGTACTAGAAAGTGAACGATTTAGATACCCCATTATTTCCACCTCCGAGATTGAACGGATTTGGTTGTTAGTGTTAATCCAATAATCATGACCCCAAGGTAATACGCTAGATCAACCACTTTGATTTCACCTGTACGAAAACTTGCGAAATGCTCATTCCAAATTGAAACAAACCGCAAAATTGAGTCGTACGGTTCAGGTGCAATGCTTTTTGCAAAATAAAACAAATTTAAAATGACCAGTACCACGGCTGTACTAAGGGCTGCTACGATTTGCTGATTTGTTACAGAGGAAAAGAAAATCCCAAGTGATAAACATGCACCACCGAAAAGTAACATCCCTAGATAACCCGAAACAATCATCCCAAAAGGTATATCCCCCTTTGCGGCAATCCATATCGGTATGAATAAGGATAGCACCATAATCACACCAAGAAAGATTAGACTAGCAAAAAACTTTCCCAACACCAGACTTGCATCACTTAGGGTCGAAGCAAACAATAGATTTAGTGTCCCGGAAGCCCGTTCATCACTAAAAAGGCGCATGGTAATAAAAACCGTGGATGCGCCCATAATAATGCTGGTATAGAAGAAAAACGCCTGGAGTAAAAACATGTCCATGGCGTATGGATCTCCTTGTGGAACCCCTTGCTGATCAAATTGCGAATTTAAACCCAGAATACCAAACAATATCCCCGAAATAAGCAACGTAAGACCAACAATAGACCACCCCAAAGGAGTGGTAAAATATGCACTCAATTCTCGTCGAATAATTAATCCAATCATCTTCATGCCTGACCCCCTTGTTCTACATGGGAAATGAAAAACTGTTCCAACGTTAATTCCGGAATCTCAAAAGAAATAACTTCTATTCCTTCCTTCCAGAGTGTATTACATATAGATTCAACAGGATTATCCCCTTGTAAGTCACTTATACGAGCCCGAATCAATTGCGATCCACTCAGTAATGGGTGAAAATCGGTAATGGTACCTTTTTCCCCCAATAGCAATCGGATTCGCTCACCATCCCCACGGACTTGGAGATCCAGTGTTCGTGCTTTCGGAATCTGCTCAATTACTTGTTTATGGGTGTATTCTGCAATCAAAAGTCCATGTTCTATTATCAATACCCGGTTGCATGTCTGAACCACTTCATCCAAATTATGAGTGGAATATAGAATGGTATGCTTGTCCCGCAAAGAAAGAATTAATTGTTGAAACTCGTGGGCTTGAATTGGATCCAACCCGCTACTTGGTTCATCCAAAATTAAAAGCGGAGGATCATTTACTAACGTTTGGGCTAATGCAACCCGTTGACGGTATCCATGGGAAAGTCGGTTGATAATCTCATACCGATGATCGGCAATATTTGTTGTTACCATCACCTTCTCCACTTTAGAACCAACCTGATCGTTTGCTACCGATTTACTCCCCGCAACAAACCTTAAAAAAGCCTCCACCGTCATTTCCCCATACAAGGGTGGAGAATCAGGGAGAAACCCTATACGAGCACGGATCGCATCCGGTTGTTTAATAATATCATATCCATCAATTTGTGCGGTACCAGACGTAGGATTTAATATACCAGTAAGCATACGTAGCGTGGTGGTTTTTCCCGCTCCATTCCGACCAATTAGTCCTACGACTTCACCTTTTTTCATACTAAACTGAAGATCGCGTACAGCATAATTGCTACCGTACTGTTTGGTGAGATTGTTGACTTCAAGCATCATTTCCTCATCCTATTTGAAAATCAATTTGGGGCTAGACCACTAAACCAAAAGATCCGAAAGCGTTTAGAAACCTAAACAAAACCTTATCGCATTTGTTCAAACACAATAATTAAGGGAATCGTATCTCGAATTACTTGAATTTTTTGTGAAGATTTTATGAATATTGAACTAGTATTATTCTGCACCGGTAAGAAATAGAACCCGGTCATCGGGTGGAAGTGGCATGATCTCGTCCAATTGCCAGGGGTACCATCCGGCGGCTTCTAGTGGGCTTTCCAACACAGGAAGTTCTGGAGTTTTGGGGTATACACCATCGTGAACAAACATCAGCTCCATGATAATCTCGGTGGGATTGTTTTCTTCTTCATTCTCAATAAAGACACGTTCATATTTCCCTGATTCAGGATTTCGCTCGATGGACCAATATGAATGACGACTCCGAATAGGGGTCCCATCGGAATAGCGTATCTCCCAAAGCTCTCGTTCATGACCTGTTGGATTATAACTGCGAAAGAAACTCCGGGTCATTTGTCCTTCCATAGTGTATTCAATAGTTGCTTCCTCAACAACGGTAGAACCACGTTTCCAAAGATATGTATGGATCTCATCGGATTCACCATACGTATATGTAATTTCATCCCGCCCCTTGCTTATTTGGACCAGCCGTCCCCGCTCATCATAGGTATATTGCGCCAACGGTTCACGTTCATTCCATCGTGAAACCTTTTCTACCAATACTAACTGTTGTGCATCATTGTAGATTACTTCGATTTTATAATGGAGATGTTCTTTTATGTAATAGATAATCTCATCGATCTGATTGTGAGGGTTATAAACAACTTCTACTGACTTAAGTAAAAGCAATACTCCATCTTCTTTGACTAGATAATCCCCACGGATTCGACGCTTCTGATCATCGTATAAGAAGCGGTACTGTTCTTTAAGTTGTAATTCATCATAGTTTAAGAAATAACGATTATACGTTGTAATCAAATTCGTAAAATCCAAATACGCAAAATCTTCCGCACCAATCATATAAAAAAACAAATTCTCCCCCAGATTTGGGGTAGGACTCGGTAATTCAATAATCATTTTGTCATATCCCATTGTTTTCTCATCCAATGGGGCAAACCCACCTTCAAGTGGAATTTGTTTTGTATCTGAAAGCATCCCTACTTGATTTGACTGAGCACTTTTAGTATCAATGGGGGCATATGAATATTGTTCCAATGTACGACCTAATTCATCCTTTACACCAGGTTTGGTAATGCAAGCCAAATTAATAAGCATACACCCCAAAAGAAGGATCATTATAATCATTCGGATCGGTTGGATGCGATGAGTAGCAGCATTGGTGGAGGTCATGATGTAACGGCGTCTACCGTTTATTTAATAATAATCATAGGAGTCTTCATTCCCCGTATGTCCGGCGTACGATCCCGGTTCTCGGTACTTGCGAAGTGGGGCATCTCCAAATTTAAATTGATTGAACACTTCGTATAAAGATAGATTATTATATTGCTCCATATTTATGGTTTCATCCGAATGTTGAAAGGGGATCATAAAATTACCGCCACCCCAATCAATAATCCGTGCAATGGTCCAATCATCTTTTAACCCTCGTTCATGTAACCGAACCCCTTGTTCAATATTCCCATTATTGGTTAGATAGAAGTAAGTACGCTTAGTACAGGCGGGACACCAAAACTCATAGGAAGCAATTTTCAAACGCCCTTCATGCGTAACGATCATACATTTTGCAGTGAACCAGTTCTCGTTGAAATTAACAACATAGTGGATTTCATCAAAATTATCTGAAAAATTGGGTAATATCTGTCCAGATAGATCACCAGAAAGTAAAAATACCACGCCGCTTACGCTAACTATGGCGATAATACTACGTATAATTCGCATTATGATTCAACCTCGCTACTATGCAAATTTGCTCCGTCCCCACCTACTCAAAGTCTAATATCTGTTTTTATGGTATGGGCAAGACGTGGTGTGAGGAAATAAAAATCTCACACCACTACAGACTCCATCCTAGTTTATATGGTAATAACAGGTGGTACTCCATTCTGTAACTTTTGATCCTGGAATATCCGGATCTCCATCCCAAGCACGAACCCGCCACGTTTTAGTCACATTGCTAGCGCTTGGATATCCTACGTTGAGACACCGGTTGGGAGCATCAACAGGTGATGTTAAACCTGCTTCATCCACTTCGTATTCCACTGCCCCGGTTACCTCTTCCCATGCTAAATTAAAAATTGTATCGCTAGTTGTATAGGGGCTTCCAGAGGTTCCACAAGGTGACCAATAAGGATCACCACAATCACCACCAGAAAAAGACTCATTTAGTGGAGTAACGGTTGCGTTGAATGTTGCATGCGTAAAGAAAGCAGCTGTCGATATCGATTCACAATTCGAATTATACGATTTTATCTTCCAGGAGAAGTCACCATCACCCAATCCTGTAACTGTAGCCCCTAATCCGTTGGAATCATACGTCACAGTAAGTGAAGGGACGAGATTTTGAGAGCTGCCCTCCTTAAAGATTTGTAACGCATAACTTGTATCATCTGGAGCAGCGCTATCCGCTGTCCAGGAAAAATTCATAGTGGAAGTTGTAACTGCGGTATTATTTGAAGGAGCATTCGCAGTTGCTGTTGGTATTGTGATCAATACGATGGTTTTGGTCGTACTTTCGTAAGCTGCCATTCCTGTTCGTTTCGGCTTCACAAAGACGTAGTAGTTACCAGAAGAAGCTGGATGGCCCGTAACTGCGGGATCCGTGGTAAAAGATGGAGACGTTACTTCGTCAGTAACTTGTGACGTTCCGAAATTACTATCTGTGGATATACGAATTTCATAGGAAGTAGCACAGGGAACGCTATTCCAGGTTATCTCAACGGGAGTTCCACAATATCCTGTAATGTTTCCAGTACTCGTCCAGGTTACCGCATCCAATACATCCCCACAGACTTCCGAACCAGTGTTAGAACTTGAAGATGAGGCTGTGTTACTGGAATCTGGTTTATCTGGGGGATCTTCACCACAAACAGTGAAGATAACTCCTGCGATTGCTAACAATACGAGAAATCCAATAATTCGTTTCATAATTTAACCTCCCCCATCTTGGGTTTAATAGGTAGTGTACTAGTATAGGTTCTGTTTAAGCCGTGTTATTCATCATGGTACACCGACGCTTCACAACTATATAAAGTACAACAAATCTTCAAAAAGTCAATTAAAATTTACAAATATCAACCGTATTGTATTTTCTGATGGGACATATATTCCCTTGATATGCAATGAGATGTCCTGTGATATTTGTACATACCAGCCTAATGGATAACCTTCTCTTAAGGGTATTGACTCTTCCAGTGGAATGCGTTGAAATTGTGAATCAATCCAACTTAAAAGCGTTTCTAATGGTAAAAGATACCGGCTATCGTGGGGAGAACGAGTATAATCCCATGGAATGGGAATATTCAGATAGGATACATGGAAGCGGAAATGTGAATCAAACAATGCCACCCATGTAAATCCATCCGATTGCTCACCTATTAATAGATGCTGATATCGCAAGATTCCGTTATCTTCTGCAAATAGTGTTTCATCAAACAAACGATTCCATGTTTGCATGAATGAATTAGCCAACATCCCACGTTCAAAAACACGATCGCTATAGGGATCCATTTGTATATAAGATACCTCGTGTTCTTCCAATACATCT
>CAYPZJ010000169.1:3175-9849 GCA_964414635.1 uncultured Spirochaetia bacterium | reverse complement strand
ACACTACCCAACATTCGATCGAAATCCTGGTTCCGATCGACCAATTCAGACTCATGCTGATCAAAGAAATGATTGACTTCTTGCTTTTTGTCTTCAATCTGTTTGGTAAGATCTTCCAGTTCCCTAGAAATCCGTTCCCGTGTCAATGAACTGATATGTTCAATATTCGCTTTAAGCTGATCATATCCTTTATTGGATTCCCGTTTTTCCGCTTCAATCCGATCATGCAGTTCATCCACTTCCTTACTTAAGCGATCTCGTTGGGAAGTCGTAACCTGTTCCAGATTAGTACGAAGGGATTCAATTTGCTTCCATACATCCTTTCCATCTTCGTCAACCTTGGAGCGAATCGTTTCCAACTGTTTTACCACATTCTCACGAGCGGTACCTACCATATCTTCTGCGGTAGTACGCGCTTCGGTTAACGCACGCTCAAATATCGTTGTATCATCGTTTAATTTAATCTCCATCGTCTGCACATCTTTTGCAATACGATCCTTCTGTTCATTTAGAAAACTATCAAGTGAGGTAATCACTCCCTTCGTGCTCCGTGCTACCTTCTGTTTCTCTTCTTCTGCCAATTGCCCTACACTTTCAATTTCCTTGGTAATACGTTCCTTTGTTGAATTGAAGAAGAATTGTAGATTGTCATTCACATTTTCAATACTACGGAAGATGTCTTTCTTCTCCTCTTCAATTAAATTGCGCAATTCTTCCTGATCCTGTTGAATCTTGTCGTGGGATACGGTCATAAAATCCTCCACCTGAGACTCTGCCATCCGCAAGTTATCTCGGAGGATTTCAATTTTATTATTTGCATTTTCACTGATGGACTGAACCTTGATATCCAACTCCCGAAGAATCTTTTCCTCAATATCATTGGCAGTTTGATCAATCCTATTAAAGATGTCCGAAAACGATTCGATTCGGTTATGGACATCGTGTATGTGGCTTTCCAAAGTCTGTTTAAACTGATTCTCAATATTTGTCATGTTATCAACCAACAGGCGTTGGTTGGAATTCATGTTCGCCACCCCATCATTAACCTTCGTTGTGAATTCATGATAGCGTTCGTTGGTCTCACTCAAAATCTGATCCCGCACCTTATACATATCGCCTTCCATTCGTGCCAGATTCTGATTGATGGTATCAATTCGTTTACTAATTTCCTGGGTTTTTAGGTTGATATTGTTTTTGCTCTTATCTAGTAACTCATCTTCCAAGCTCGCCAGATGCTTTTTCATATGATCCAGCTCAGTGCTATAATCCTGAAACCGCTGCTCGGATTGCTCATATATATCATCCATCCGATCGCTAAAGGTTTCCATCATCCCTTTAATACGATCTTCTACCTTTTCACCCAGATCCGTCAGATTCTCCTGGAATTGATCATTAATCGAGTTAATTCGTTCTTCACTTCGGGAGATAATCCCCTGTTCCACTTGAGGAATCCGCTTTTCCATATCCACCAAAACGGTTTTAATAAACTTCACCCGATTGGATAATTTGCGAATCTCATGCTCATCTTTCTGAATAATCTTCACATTCTCATTCACATTCTTAGCTAGGGTATTTACCTGTTCCAGCTGTCCTTGAACGTTACGAATAACGCTACTACCACTGTTTAAATGTTCCACTTTGCGATCTACATTTTCCAGTTGATTATTAATCAAATCAATCATCGTACGGGACTTATCCAACAGCTGTTCCAGCTCGACATAGCTGCTCTTAAACAGTTTCCCCTTTTCATCCGTGTAATCCGCCACATCTTTTTTGGCGTGATCAAGAAACTTTTTGAGCTTCCCCAGTTGATTGTTATTTTTATCGATTTTTCGGAAAAAGACGATTAAGGTGAGTGTAATCGTTATGGAAAATGCGAAGGAAATTATAAGATAAAATTCCATCCAAGTCCCCTCCCAAAGATTTAAATCCTATGAAAAAATAGTTTTTCATCGGCTAAACGTCAACCGACTTGAAATTTTTTTTCCTTATTTTATAACCGGTATTTAGGAAAATCCCTGTGAAATATAAGGCTGAATGGTTGAAAGCAAATTCTAAAAAACGCAAATCGTCAATAGGAAAAACCAATTTTTTTTATTGATTTCGCGTCCTGAATTCTACACCCCGCTGTATTGCTTAGTGCAACACAAAAAGTAACGCATAGATCAGTACGATCCGATTCACATAGACATCGGGGTTACTTATTGCTAACATGGGAGGTATATCAAAAAGCGTTACTCCTTCAGCATAACACGCCTCATAGTAGGTTTCAAACGCATTGAATACTTCCTGAACCGGATCCCCTGATGATTCTGCTAATAACAATGAATTCTCCAACGTTGTCCCATAAGGAACGCTTGTTGTGATAAAATCCTGCACCTGCGTAGAATCGGCAAGTGTCAAGGTCCCAGGTACAATTCCAACCACGGATTTCAACATCTCTTGCAAATCACTATTATACGTAGAACGATACCCCGCTAACGAACTATCGATTGTCAGATCTGGATCAACCAATAAATTAGCAAGCACACCAAAAAGATTTGTAGAATATGTTTCAAATACATCGAGCGTATACTCCGGATAGGTCACACCCGTTTGGTATTCTTCCACTCCTACTTGAAAATATGATTCCAAAATCACTTCTTCAGCATACGTTATGAAAAGCTGACGATACCAGACTAACCATACTTGAGAGATTTTTCCAAGTAATGCTTTAAATTGAGCGTCGGAAAGGCTCCAAGCATTTAATTTATTCACTAACAAACGATGAACCGCTTCCATTGTAATAAGTTTTCCATTAGCCACCGAAATGGGATCCACACTTGCGGTCTGATATGCTTGCCAAATCTGCGTTTCATAAACACTTAACGCTTGTTCGTAGACAAGCGAACTTCCCGGTGTTTCATACAGCTGTTGAGTGAACGCTTTCCGTTGTTCTAATTTTAAGTCATAAAGATCCGGCACGGTAACTATGGGTAGCGTTTGGATCGCATCATCCAATAATGCTTGCTCAAATACAGCACGACATTGCTTCATTACATCTGCATACATTGCGATTAATTCTTGTTCAGCGATGCTTCCCTGTTCAAGCCATGTAGGGATCGAACCTAAATTCAAATATTCTTTGAGATACAGCGTATTGATTTCTGTTGGGCTCTCTCCGTCTTCTACCCACTGCTTAAATACACCTACTTGGACTGTGCTACCCACATCAAGCGGTTCTGCATAGATCACTTCTTCTTCTGAAGGAGCATAGGGTAACAGCGATCGAACCACATGACCATCCGTAAGAATTACCTCCACAATTAAATTCCGTTCCATCACATCGGTGTGAAGTGTAAAGGTATGATCGGTTTCTAATCCAACCGTTTCTGGTCTGGAAACAATATGCTCTGTTCCATCTGCTTGAATTTGAATCAATCGAATAGATGAAACGGCAACCTGATCCGCTCCCAACCGCCAGTCAATTCCACTTCCATCGTAATAACCCAATACTTTCCCTTTTCCAGAGGAACCGATCGCTCCGGAATCATCGTCCGTGCCCTTATCAAAACAACCACTAGCTCCAAATGAAAACAGAAAAAAAAGCAATACGATGAGAATAATTCCCGCCGATGAAGGGGGACGTTCCGGTTCCGACGCTTGCTTTGAAGATTGCTTTTTACTACGCCAGATAATTACACCGTCATTCTTTTGTAGCATAATAGTATCCTTTGGATGTTGCTTCCCGCTCATCCTTTTCTAAACAGGGATGGGGACATCCCCTCTGTTTTCGTAAAAAACTTGGTAAAGGCTGCGGGATTTGAAAATCCTACCTCATACGCTATTTCAGCAATGGAAAAATGAGAGTTTTTTAGAAACATTTTGGAGTTCTCAACCCGTTTTTTGGCAATATACTGGTAGGGAGACAGCCCCGTCACCTGCTTGAATGAACGGGTAAAATGAAACTTGCTCATGGTACTTACTTTTGCAAGTTCATCCAACGTGATATCCGTGTTATATGTATCCCCAATATAATCCACTGCTTTATGAATGCGTTTGGAAATCTCTTCCTTCACTCCTTTCCCTCCGGCTTGCTCTCGTTCTTTCTTCCGCTTGATAAGATACATGTATTCATTCCGTACAATGGATAGAAGTGCCTCTTGAAAGCAAATGTTCCCTAATATTGCAAACTCATTATCATCCACCCCTTCGATCATTTCATAGATTTTTTTTACAAGTGAAACCGTATCCCACTTTTCCGTTAGCAATACATTCTGAAACGAAAGTTCTTCTTGAAAAGGATGCTCCGGATTATCCAATAGAAAGGTATTCGTACGTGTGAGATATGCAACAAAATCTTTAATATATTGGGGCGAATAGATCAGAGTACATTGTTGATTCACCTCAGGAAGTTGCAGCTGGTGCTCTTCCCCAGGATGCGTAATCGTGAGATAATTCGGTTTTAGTTGAAACCGTTTGTCGCCCGCCTGATAGATCGCCTCCCCTTCTAAAAACAAATTTACAATGAGATAGTCTTCTGGTGGGATCCCATTTTTTTTTGATCGAAGATGCGCCATTCGTACCAGTTCGTGAAACGAAGTAATCGAGGCATTCTCCAAATCATGGATATTGTAAATCTTCATAACGTCCTTTTCGGATGCATCTGATGGTTTTACGAACCAAATCAATCCTGTTAGAACCCATCGCTTATATAATATACACGTTTTTTCGAAAAATTACGGTATGAAAAATTGCTTTTCACTTTACCGGTATTGCTTTTACTGTTAGGGGACTCTATTTAATTGTTTAAGGTAGGGAAATGGATGTACGTTTGAGTTTTATTCTTTCAGCATTGCTTTAAGACGTTGTATCATTCGGACTTCATCATCCTCTGGATCACTTTCTTGATTATCGTGTTCATCCCGATGGGAACCGTCCTCATCCTCATCCTTCGATGCATCGATTCGATCGTTATATAATTCTAATTTCGCCATCACCTTTCCAAAAACGGAATCAGGAGGATACGTCCCCTCGTTGTTAAGTGTCCCCGCAGCAACACCCGTAAGGATTTCAATCCCTTTTTCAATACGATCCACCGGATAAATATGGAATTTTCCTTCTCGCACAGCATTCACCACTCGTGAACGCAATACCAAATCCGTAATATTATCAGCAGGAATTAGCACCCCATGAGTTCCATCCAACCCACGAGCTTGACACACATCAAAAAATCCTTCGACTTTCTCATTCACCCCTCCAATCACTTGGATATCCCCCAATTGATTTACTGATCCCGTCACCGCTAACGCTTGTTTGATTGGTATTTCTGATAAAGAGGACAGTATCGCATAGATTTCGGTGGAACTGGCACTATCTCCATCCACATAGCTATACGATTGTTCAAAACATAAGCTGGCTGAAACAGAAAGAGGAAATTCTTGCCCAAACATCTGACGGAGATAGCCCGCGATAATCAATACACCTTTGTCATGAGCACTCCCACTTAAATTAGCTTCCCGTTCGATATTGATGATTTCCGATTTTCCCACGGAGGTCGTGGCGGTAATCCGTGTAGGTTTTCCAAACGAATAATCCCCAAAATCATATACACTTAACCCGTTTACCTGTCCAACCCGTTCTCCAGAAGTACTAATCTTTATGATATCCTTCTCAATATATTCTTGAAGATGTGTTTCATAAAGGTTATGTCGCTCAATACGTTCCTGGATGGCTTGGTCTATGTGTTTTCCCGTGATTCGATTTGCTTTGGCTTCTAAACTCAAAAAATGGGCTTCCCGAATCAGATTTGCAACATCCGAAAATACCACCGACAGTTTATCCCTCCGACCCGCAAGTCGAACACCATATTCCACAATTCGTTTAAGTGCCGATGGATCAACGGTATGCAAATCTTCTTTCTCACATAGTCGATAGGTAAAGAGAATATAGTTCTTCATTTCATTATCATTTAGACTGACATCCATATCAAATTGTGCTTTAATTTTAAAAATCTTTAGGAAATCCGCTTCATACTGATACAAAACCGAATAAATCTGCTCATCCCCAATGAGAATAACCTTCAGATCTAATTTTATAGGTTCTGGTTTAATGATTGGATGGTATTGGGTTGTATATACCTCAAAACTTTGTATCTCCAACCGATTTGTTTTCATGGTTCGAACGAAATTCTTCCAGACCCCCGGTTCCTGCAGCACATCAAACGCATGGATAATTAGATATCCGTGGTTGGCTTTGAGTAGACTTCCGCATTTAATTCGGGCGAAATCGGTATACCAAGTACCAAATTTATCATAGGTACGTTCGATCGTTCCAAACAAATTGGTAAACGTCGGTTGATTCTCCACAATGACAGGACATTCCTTCTTTTTCGCATTATTGATTAGTAGATTAACCCGATACCGATTGAAAAAATTCTTTCGATTCACATCAAATACTTTGTCAATATCTGAAAGATTCCCACCTTCTTTGTCCATAAAACGGGTGTAACTATTTAACACACTGTCTTTAACATCCGCCAAATAATCCTGAATCCGCTCGAACTTCTCATATTTAGTGCGAATCGGAGTAATTACCTCCTCAATTTCCTTAATCAACCATTTCTTATCGAATTCATCTAATTTTTCATTCAATTCCCGAGCAAGTTTTCTGGATGAATTAAACAGTGTATTCAA
>CAYPZJ010000169.1:0-3165 GCA_964414635.1 uncultured Spirochaetia bacterium | reverse complement strand
TCTTCCCGGAATGCCTCATAGGCTTTTTTCCAATCCTCAAAATCATCCGCTCCATAGGCTCCACTTTCGTGAAGCCGAAGAAAATCATCCCAACTGATGTTCTGCTGTTCTTCCTCAATCATAACCCGAACATAAATATCTGGGATGGTAATTCCCTGGATTTGAGTTTCCACCAAGGCAAATCCTTTTTCATTGATTTTTCCCTCGAACTCTCGAAACATCGTTTTCTCTTTTTCCTGGAATGAACGCGTCAATGCAATGCGCTTCTGAACAAAATTTTCACTTTGGAATACAGAAGGAATAAGCGATAAACAATCCCCAAGAAAACGCGCCATATCCTTTTCAAATTCTTGCCCTTTTCCCTGTGGCAACCTTATCAGTACAGGATTATCCGTTTCTTTGAAATTGAATACATAACAAATATCATCCAGTTTGGGTTTCTCTATGTAGGATAAATCCCGAAGGATTTTGCGGACGGTCGATGAACGTCCCGACCCCGCAATTCCACTCACATACACATTGTATCCATGGCTTTTTATAAACGTTCCCATCCGTATGGATCGGATGGCTTGATCCTGTCCAAAAATGGTGTCATCCAATGAACCATCATATTTAACATTTTTTATTACCGAGTCAATATCACAATTATACGTAATCTCATCGGGTGTTAATTCTCGGATCGTAGTTCCCATCGGTGCCTCGCTTCGTCGTCCATAATTGATTACATCGAAGGTTAAATGTTCTGGATAGGTTGTTTGTTTCGGATAGCGCACCTCCGAATCGGGTTATATCTCTCAAAGGGGAATCTGGTGTAAATACAACCGTATGGATAAACAACCAAAATCATAAAAACCTAGCGCTAAGCTACTCAAATTCGTCTTAAAAGGGAAGTGCAAAATCAGAGGGATTATACCAACCACGATTCAAAATCAGCATCCGAAGGCATACGCCAGTCTGCTCGGGGTGATAAACTTACAGAACCAATTTTAGGTCCATCGGGAAGACAGGATCGCTTGAATTGTTGGGTGAAAAACCGTTTTATAAACCGATTCAGCCAGGTGTCCAGTTGATCCGTTGTATACGTTTCTTTAAATGTTTGATGGCAGAGCCATTGAATTTTCTTGGGTGAAAACCCATATCGAAGAAAATAGAATAGAAAAAAATCATGTACTTCATACGGACCAAGTATCGCTTCGGTTTCTTGTGATATTTCCCCTTCCTCTGCTGGAAGCAGTTCCGGTGTAATTGGCGTATCCACCACTTCCGCTAATATCTCCCGTGCCTTTGCAAACAAGGGTAACGTCGATGCCGCCTGAACAATATATCGAACCAAGGTTTTTGGAATACTCGCATTCACACCATACATAGACATATGATCCCCGTTGTACGTCGCCCAACCCAACGCCAATTCCGATAGATCACCTGTCCCTACCACCATTCCGTTTGTCTGGTTCGCTTTATTCATTAGAACCAACGTGCGGATACGAGCCTGGACATTCTCATATGTAACATCATGCTTTTCAGGAGGATGATCCAACTGCTTTAAATGCTGCGTGGATAATTCTTCTATCCCGATTTCCTCCAAAGCTACACCTAAATTATGACATAGCGTACGCGCATTCGTTAAGGTTTGTTTTGTCGTTCCAAATCCAGGCATTGTAAGCGCAAGTGCATGGGATAAGGGAAGATCAAGTACTGCAAGTGCTTGAACGATAACCAAAAGCGCAAGCGTACTATCCAAACCTCCAGATATCCCCACAACGAGTTTATCCGCTTGGATATGATGAAATCGTTGTGCCAGCGCACTGCTTTGAATGTGAAGAATTTCCTGGCACCGTTCGGTTCGATAACCTGCATCGGATGGGATAAAGGGCGTCGGCGTAGGGATTTGGTTTAGCTGAATCCGTTTTGATTTCAGAGGTTGGAAACCAATTTCTCGGAACCCTTCAGCCACTACGTTTTCAGAAAACGTATTACGGTGCATACGATCATAAATTAATGGTTCCAAATCGATCTCTGCTTGTGTAAATGAAGATTCCCTTCGTAAGTGAGGTTCTGACTCTGCCAGAAGTTGCCCATTGCAAGCGATGATCTGATGACCATCGTATACTGTATCGGTGGTGGATTCCCCAATCCCACTGGAACAGTATATGTACGCACTTATACATCGAGCCGACTGATTCTTCACCAATTCCCTTCGGTAGGCTCGTTTAGAAACCAACCAATTGCTCGCTGATACATTTACGATCACTGTCGCACCTGCTAATGCAGCATAACTGCTCATAGGAATTGGAGCCCAAACATCCTCACAAAGTTCTACCCCAATTTTCAAGGGTGTGGAAGATCCTGTAAAGATTATTGATGCACCAAATGGTATAGATTCACCCAGCAGCTGAATATCCCTATCCAAACACGCGTCTCCAGGTGTAAACCATCGTTTTTCATAAAACTCGTTATACGTTGGTAAAAATGTCTTTGGAACAACACCCAGAATCATTCCACGCTGCATCACCACCGCTGCATTATAAACATGCTCTTTCCAATTCACTGGTAACCCAAATATCAGCACTGTTTCTAATGATTGGGTCTCCTGCTGAATATATTCCAACGAACGTTCCACTTGGGTATGCAAACCAGCTTGGTGAAACAAATCCCCACAATGATAACCCGTAAGAAACAATTCAGGAAATACCAATATATCCAAGTCATGGGTTCTCGTATAGCATTGAACCTGTGAAAGAAGCATTTCGGCATTTTTTTGGGGATTACCAAGTTGAATAACCGGTGTGCAGCTGGCAACGCGGATTATGTGGTATGGAATAATCATGGAGCGCCTCTGTACCCAAAGATAAGCTCATTATCTCCTATTTTCAACTCATCTCATGAATTGGGGGTGATTTTTGGGTTCGAGTTTCGAGTAAAAAAGCGGTTCGGATTCAGCAGCCAGCGATTTGGTGTGAATCCCAAATACTTCGTCGCATCTTTGACAACCTCTCTCCAAATTGACAGCGGTTTCATTCCTATCTCAAATCATCCAAATTAGAAATGCCTGTTCCAGAACCAATCATCACCGTGCTAAACGTTGGCATTGTTATTGCTAATATAATAGCAGTACAAAAGGAGGAGCTTATGTTTATACGTTTAACTGATAAAACTGGTTGTCCG
>CAYPZJ010000168.1:0-9962 GCA_964414635.1 uncultured Spirochaetia bacterium | reverse complement strand
AAGCAAAAAATGATCCCTTCGTTCTGCATATACCAAAGATTGTTGGATTAGCTTTCCATCTTTAGTATACGACAGATCTACTAATGGACGAGCTCCGTTCGTAGTTTCATCAACGTCCACAAAGCGTTCTCGACGTTCGCATGAATCCAGGCTTTTTTGATGAACTAATTGAAAGGTTTCCAAGGGAATCCAGGGGGAGGCTAGCTGCTCCAACTCTCCCGAATCTGTAATCGTATAAAAGGATTGATCTGTAAGTGCGTAATAATAGGTAGTATAAGAGTCTTCCTTAGCCAGTTCTAGTTGATAAACAGGGGTTGGAATCCCGTTTGTTTTCAAAGCGGGAAGTTCCTTTTGAAATTTTGAATACAGCCAGCCTTCCTGGATGATGGAATCATTTTGCTTAAATCGTACTTTCAGCGCTGGATTTTTGGGCTCATCCGATAAATTAATGGGTTCAACCGTTTCTTGATCCAAGGCAAAATGTGGCATGAAATCTAATACGGTCATGGTAAAATTCTCTGCAAGCGTATATTGCTTGCCCAATTCAACGGTAACCGATTGTCCTTCAAATAGAATCTCGTGATGATAGAGGGAATCATGTGCTGGGGTAATCTTGGATTGACTTTCCACCAAGACCAGCTTTAGGTTTAGAGATTCAATAGTAAAGGAGGAAAACGGAACAGGTTCTAAAAACAACCATTCTTCTGCTTGTATGATATCACCTTGCCTTAGTGCAAATTGTGCACAGGATGTACCTGATTCTACCGATTCACCAAAAACACGTTTTTCACCCACCCAACGAATGTTATCAATGTGGATACGATAATTACCCACCGGAATGTAGATTGCATCCTCAGGATCCACAATCAAAAAATCATCCTCTTTTGTTATATGTTTCGCAACAACCCGCCACTGTGTTTCCCATTGCTCAATATGAAAATCATCCAACTGAACAGTAAAAGGCAGTGGTTCCTGGAACGCAAGCTGTCTGCTCATATCATAAATGGTATAATGATCCTGTTGATCCCCAATATGTAAATCCAGTTGTCCGGTTTTGCCTACCATAAAAGCTATAAACGCTCCAATACTTAAAATCACAATCCCCCCATGTACCACAATCATTCCAATCCGCAATTTAGTAAGCTTAGACCGAAGTAGCTCGATGATATATACAATAAACGAAAAATTAAGTAAGAATAGTAATGCCACGAACCAATAGCTAAAAAACACATTATCTAAATTTAAAAATTGTATGAAAGGAGCAATTACATGATATTTGTTTTGATAAAATTCAGGACGTTGCTGTTGTACGATCAGGGTTCCCAACACTACCACAATAGCAATCGTGGCGATAAGGGTTGTTATAAATCCTTTTGAGCTAAATTGCTTTAATGAATACTCCTTTATGAAAATCACCAAGTATCCTGCAAATACAGCACTTAAAATAAGGGTAAATAAAAGCAGTAACCATGATCCTGCAAACTGATATGCCAGAAACTGAAGTACAATCCCATAAACGATGGTAGCTGTCACCATGCCTATATTTTTCCAAAACATAATCGTTCCTTTGGTTGTTTTGTTTTACAGAGCTTTGTTGGGTGAATTTGGAGTGGTTCGATGCGCATTCACACATGTATCGATCATTGTTGTTTAAATGAATAACATGTTGTCGTATTGTTAGAGCATTTAGCATTTTAATCAAGCGTAGACCTCTAATTTCCCACACTAACCAAACCCCCGCTTGGCTTACTCTTGACAATATATGCCTTTTTTGTCCATTGGTCAATATTCCGAAGTAACGTATGTGGAGTTTAAGAAATGGTCTTTTCTTAAATGCAATATGCCGATTTATGAACGGGCTGTTCAGACTGTGCCAGTTTTTAAGGAATACAATTTTTGATATACTTGAAAGCTATCGTTTTGACCTGGGTGTCTGTGGCGCAAAGCGCCACAGACACTCATAAAAATGTCAAACCACTTTCAAGTAAGTATATTATGGGAGGGAGTTTAAAACATGTTTTTCGTAACGATTCGTTCCAACCAAAGGCATTTCAATCACCCTAATGATTCTAATCATGACAGAGGGTGATCTACTCTCCTTCGTGTACGTAACCCTAAGAAATAAGATGTATTTTTTTCCAAGTTCGCAAAAAGAATATCCACCTAATTGGTAGAATCATAAAGAAATAGAAGCAAAACTATAAAAAACCGATTGCATTTTTTACTGAGTGTTATACATTATAAAATAGAGTAAATTGCATTGTACTGTAGGCTAGTAAAGGATATAAAATGAAGAATATAGAACGAATAATCCAATTAATTCGATTCCCTGTACAGTTAGTCGTTATATTTTTGAGTAGTTTTTACTTCATTGGCTGTTATGGAAAGGCTGATGATATAAACGCAATGCATCAAACACCAATCGAAGATATTGATGGTGTAAGTGATAATCCTGTCATGCTAATTAATGCGCGCAGCTTAAGCAATTCAGAAGTAGAGCTGATTTTTAGCAAGGAATTGGAGTACGATTCCGCAGCACTGACGTCAAATTACACTATTCCTGATCTTACTATACATCTTGCCATACCTTCAATGGTTACACCTGAAACCGTTGTTTTAACAACAGAAGGACAGCAAAGTAAAACCTATACCATAACGGTAGAGCATGTACTGGATTCCGATGGCTTGGTCATCGATGAGGATCATAATCAAGCTGAGTTTCAAGGTTATGGACAAGAAACTGATAATACGTGTCCCTATTTACTCCATGCTACAGCCGTACATCGTAATTTGGTACAATTAGAGTTCTCAGAACCATTGGTATCAACCAGTATAAATTCAGCTTCTCAGTTTTCTATTCCAGGTTTAACGGTCTCACATGCTTATTTGGATTCCAATCCCATACGCATTTTTCTTGAAACGAACAATCAATCAAGCACGACCTATACTGTTTTCGTAACCGATGTAACTGACTATTATGACAATCTTATTTGCGAAGACAAAGCATCCTTGGATTTTATGGGTTCAACAGTACAGGATATGCAACCACCTTATCTAAAAACAGTGAGTGCTATCGATCCAACTACGGTAAAACTCGTCTTTTCGGAATCCATTGATAAAACCTTCGCTCATGACTCAACAAACTATTCGATTCCAGAATTAACTATATTGAGTGCAGCATTGGTAGATGATCGTGGTACTGTTGTATATCTATCTACTTCCACTCAAGCAGAACAATCATATTTGCTGACGGTTACCGGAGTCAAGGATCTGCAGGGTAATCCTATTGGGGACCGAAATACAGGAATATTTACTGGGATTTCAGGTGGAACACCCGTACCCCCCGAATTTATTTCTGCACAAGCTCTCTCCAACACAACAGTTGGTTTATATTTTTCAAAACCATTAACCTCAGGAACGGCAGAAAATAGTTCCAATTATTCACTTCCTGGATTAAGTATTTCTTCTGCTACACTGAGTGGGAGTAATCCCAATCTAGTCATATTAACCACGGTTTCTCAACAAGATCAACTATATACCGTAACAATTTCAAACTTAGTTGGAATTAATGGGGAGACGGTTGGAGCCCCAGTTAGCCAGTCTTTCACTGGTGATGCGTTACCTTGTTTAGTAAGTGTTTCTCCACCCACAAAAACTACATTGGAACTTGTATTTTCTGAAGCATTGGATGCCACTACAGCGTTAGAAATTTCTAACTATACCGAAACAATAGCGGGGTTAGGTATAACAGATGTGTCCTTGAACGCTAATGAAATTGTTTTAACCACCACTTTGCAAGTAGCTGGATTCGGATACACCCTTCACATTTCAAATATTGAGGATATGACTGGGAATACTGTTGATAGTGGGGATGCGTCCTGTACAGAAAAATCCTTTACAGGAAGTATGACTGGAGATGTTACACCTCCTACAATTGATTCCATTACCGTGGATAGCCATACCCAACTTACAATCGTTTTTTCTGAGGTAGTGGAACAAGCATCTGCAGAGGATGAAAGTAATTATAGTCTGTCACCGGCGCTTTCCATAAGCAATGCGAGTCGACACACCATAAATAAAAATACCGTAATACTTACCACCGCTTCGATGAGTGCTGTTTTGTATACATTAACCGTAGATGGTGTTCGTGATAATGCACTCAATACGATGGTTAACGAAACCGATGATTTTACAGGTGATGCATATCCCTGTATAAATTCAGTGAATGTAATTGATAATGAAACCATTTTAGTTACCTATAGTGAACCGGTGGATCTGTTATCTGCAGAAAATACAACCAATTATACTATCCCCGGTTTAAGTATATCCAGTGCAATACGTGATCCTGGTAATACCGATGAAGTGACTCTTACCACAACACCCCAAATAGGCGGAACGATTTATACTGTAACGGTCACAAATGTATTAGACTTAACAGGGAATGCAATACAAGCACCTGGCAACACTGGAAATTTTATCGGAATTGCTGATACTACCCCTCCTGAAGTCATATCCGCAACAGCGTTAGATGATGAAAGTGTAGAAGTCATATTTTCTGAACCTCTGGATCAAACAACAGCAGAACAAGCGTCCAATTATACGATAGCTGGCTTACCCATTTTATCCGCAACACTTCAAGTGGATCCGACCCATGTGGTTATAACAACCCATTATCAAAGTAACCTATTGTATGCTCTTGTTGTAGCTTCAGTAGAGGATGGTTCTGGAAATATAATCCAACCACCCAATGATAACGCGTCGTTTACCGGATTAGGTTCAGCACCCTCATATCAAAATGATTTTGAAGGATTCTCCTCAATTACTGATTTAACCAGCAATGGTTGGATGATTGTTGACGATACCCAAGCAACATCGGAAGCACCATCGAATTGGCAAGTGATAGGAGGAGATATCCGTCAATCCAGCAATATTTGGGGGGGAACTAATTTCCCACGGAGTATTCCTTATCGACCAGGAACGTATTTGGTTTATGCTGTAAACATAGGTACCGACTACTTCATTCAGGCGAATATGTATAGTACTGATAACGATGAATTGGGACTGCTCGTACGATTTACCGATGAAACGCATTACTATAGATTTAGTTGGATCGATGAAGGAGCGGAACGACGACTGGTATTAACAAATGGTGCCGGACAGGCAAACGCAACTGCATTATTTGTTGAATCGCTTGGATATACAGCCGGTCAAAGCTATCGCATGCGATTTTCAGTTGTTGGAGATACGTTGGAGGTTTTTGTTGATGATCGGTTGGTTGTATCTATAATAGATAATACCCTGAATACTGGTTATGTGGGGTTTTACACCTGGGCAATGAATTCCGCATATTTTGAAGATGTACTTATTCAGTCTATACCGTAGGTGCGATTCCTCATTTTTTTTGATCCTCCTGATGGCGATCGTAATAGAGCTGGATTGCTTGTATCGGATGTTCTATTCCTTTAAGGGTTGCTAAAGCACCCGTAAGGATATTCCCTATTATTTCTTCTACAAACGGATTTGTCGGGATTCGCTTCCCATTTACACGTACATATAATTGTTTTTTCTTTTTATTATCCATCCTTTGAATCAGGAAATCCGACAACTCTTGAATTGTTGTATGATCGAAGCGTGGAAGATCTGATTCCACTGGAAAATCGCTGACAATAGCAATGAGTGAGTGGGTTTGGTCTGGTAATTCCTTGTTGATTGACGAACGTAATACAGCAATCTTATCAAACTTGGGAACTGCTTTGTGCCCCTCAACAAAAACGATATCAAAATCATGGAACTTGGTAAATAGTGACTCGATTAGTGAATCTTCGGTGTCTGCATCAGTAATGTACGCGGTCTGGTTTGGTGCGTGAATGAGAACGCCCTGTGCCCCCTGTTCACGAAATAACCACGAATCCTTTCCTTTTTTATCTAGCTCGATATTTGTCATAGCATGTTTGACAACCCCAACACGATACCCTTGTTGAAGAAAATGAGAAACAAGTTGACATATTAATGTGGTTTTTCCACTGCCTGAAGCACCTATAAATGAAAAAATAGCTGGTTTCATACGAATGCTCTCTTCCAATTAAAAAAATCAGTGGGTGTATTAATATTGAAGAACGGATCGTTCTCATCTACGAATTCTGCTAATTCATGATCACGAATATATCGAATAGGAAACGATTCCACAAACGAATGAATACGTCGATTTCCTTTTTTAATTGCCAATTCCATGGCTATATGTAATCTAGTTTGATAAAATCCGAAAAGTGGTTCCAATCGCCCTTTTAGAACTGGCAATACAAGCGGATAATCACGAGTAAATTGTGCCATGAAATGGATAAGTGATTCTTGAAAAAAAGGAACGTCTACGGTCTTTACGAATAGTGCAGGTTCTGGTGAAATCGCCAATACGGATGCTAATCCTCCCAACGGACCTTGATTTTCATATTTATCCACAACCACAACCACTTGCGGATTGCCCTGAAATAACGCATAAAACGTGGATTGTAAATGATTATTGCAGGAAAGATAAACCCGTGTAAATACAGTCAGCAAATCAGCTATGACCCATTCTACAAGCGTGTGATCATTCACTTGGAGTAATGCTTTATCACTCCCCATTCGCTTGCTGTTTCCACCAGCCAGCACCAGTGCTTCCATAGTTATTATTTTGAGCTATCACGAAATTTTGCGAGATAATAACAATTGGTAAGTAGCATGGCAATGGTCATAGGTCCCACACCCCCAGGAACTGGGGTAATTGATGCAGCCCTGTTCGAAACAGCATCATACGCGACATCTCCTACGACTCGATATCCACGGTCCCGACTGGCATCTTCTACACGATTAATACCTACATCAACAACGATGGCTCCAGGTTTAACCATGGATTCTTTAATAATTTCGGGTTTTCCGATAGCAGCAATCAAGATATCCGCCATATTAGTATAATCTTCTAGAGGTTGCGACTTACTATGACAAGTGGTCACGGTGCAGTTTTCTCCTAGCAGTAATGGTATTAGAGGTTTCCCCACAATATTGCTACGTCCAACAATTACGGCGTGTTTTCCAGACAAGGGGATCTTATAATATTTTAATATTTCAATGATACCAGCTGGAGTGCATGGGGCGATGATCTGGTTATTTTGGAGTAATAAACCAAAATTCTTCGGATGGAAACAGTCTACATCTTTATCAGGACGAATTCGTTCGGTAACACCCTGTTCATCTAAATGCTCTGGGAGCGGTAGCTGTACGAGTATCCCATCTACAGTATCATCTTCATTTAGGGTGTCAATCAGGGCATCCAGTTCTTGTTGGGACATAGAAGAAGGATATTTTTGGTTTTCGGACTCAATCCCCACTTTTTCACACGCTTTATGTTTACTGGAAACATATATTTGTGACGCAGGATCATCCCCTACAAGAACAGTAACCAATTTGATAGGACGAGAATAACCTGCAACCATTTCACGTACCTTTTCTTTTTGGGCTTCACTGACTAATTTACCATCAAGAATTTGGGCTCCCATATATAGTTCCTCCTCGTCCGAAATTCAGTTCGCAAAAGATAGGGAATGGTATTAACGTTGACTCAAAAAAATCTTCCGTCACCACCCTATGTTAATAATAACGAGGAATCATATATGTGGCAAGGCAAGGGTGCAAGGGTGGGAGTTTAATAAATGGTTTTTTTATTCATATTATAACACCAATGAATAACCAAGCTGTCCTGACTTTTCGTTTCTGAATACGTCGAGTGTTGAAACACGCGGTTATTATCCCAAATACAATCTACATGAATGAATTTTAGTCTAAATATACGCTACAATGCTTTATCACACCTTTCCCTAAAGGACAAGATTGCCAGTTTGATAATATCGTAACTGCATTTTTTTGGGTGTAGTTTGGCGCTGGATATAAGGCTTGAGCACCGTTGAACGCAAAAATATTAGAAACACCTATAATTTAAACCCAGCAAGGAAGCAAAACATAGTAGTAATAGCGAACTTCATCTGAAAAAAAATGTCGCGTTTTTTTCCTAACACGTATATATTTTTACTTTATTTTAGATTTAAAGGGTCTATCTGCTTTTGAGCCATGATTTTCAAATTTTGCTATTTCGATAGAAATGTTTCATATGTATTGTTGTCTCATATGTTTTAAGTGATACCTGTTTTGGCAAAAAAACAGCAATATCTCAAAATAACAGGAAAGACACAAAGATATTCCCCTACAGAACAAATTCTAGGGGTAGTCCTTTGTAATTGCCCTTGTTCGATTGAGATATTACATAAAGCATGATAAAATATTTCTTAAACAGACACCTAAAACTCTTTTTTTTTGGTTAAATGTGTCTTCTTTCAATTTCGTGATTGGTTTTTTTACTTTCTGTATTACTTTTAAGATGCAAGCAGGAATGCTTGGTAAGATAAACACGAATATTTAAGGGTAAGGATGGTTTAAGCAATGCTCTAATCGAAGCAATAGCTGCTATAAAAAAGTAGTCGCTTCTTAGGCTATATCATGTTGTAACGGACTGCCCAACAGTGATTAGTTGCTATGCCCTTATCCCAAATCCTCTCCCACCCTCGGCACTATTCGGGGGTAGAGTTTTGGGAACTGAAGGCTAAAAGTATCTTGGTTAAAGTAAAACCTGGACAGCCTTGTAAACCATTAAAAAGAGTTAAAGACTGCTAGAAAAGGAAACCCCAAAAAAGTTGGTGTAAATCTTGCGAGAGTTAACAGGTGTTGAGTTCCTACAGCAGTATTTTTGAAGCGTTGCGAACTCCGCATCGATACTTTATTAGCGAGGTACCTAAATGATACAACGAATGAGCTTAATTACGATCGTAGCTGTTTTATTTGTTGCATTGCTTTGTCAAGGTGTATTTGCCCAGTCGATTGAAGTGGTTAAAGTGGAGGGTGATGTTAAAGTAAAACTAAATAATGGTGATGTACAGAGTGTTGCAGAAAACGATCAACTCTCCCCCAATTGGATTATTCGTACTGCTTCCGATGCCCGTGTGGCTCTTCGGATTGGGGGTGAAGTCCTGGTAATCCCTGGAGGAATCACCATCCCATTACAACGAATTGCAAATGAACGCAATCTACAATCGTTATCCAGGTTGATGGCAGTACGATCTACTAACCAAACTGCCTATCATAGTAGTTCTATTACATCTGTAGCGGGTGTTCGAGGAAGCCTTGTTACTTCGGCAACGGATGCATCACACGATGTGATGTTGGATGAAGGGGATATCGATTCCCGTGCACTACTAGCCATTCAAAAAGCCCAGGAATATGTTACAACCAACCAGTTGGATATGGTGTTACAAACATTGGAACCCTACAAAGAATATAATGGTGTCTATGCCCCAGTGATTGCCAAAACGTTAGGCAATCTATACTTTGATCAGGGCAATTTCATGGAAGCGATGCCATTACTCCAACGTGCATTGGCATCGGAAAACTTATCTGAAGAAGCACACGCCGCCCTTCAGTACCGATATATTGTCTGTTTGATTGATCATGATGATTTGGTTACCGCATTGAATGAAATAGATAGCTGGTTAGAACAGTTCGAAGGGAATACTGAATTAGCTCCGCTGGTGTTGAACTATAAAGTAGTTTTACAGGATTATCTCCAAAAAACTGATGAAGCAAAAGAGACATTGCAACACTTAAAGGCAACCTATCCAGAACATCAGGTTACAGCGGAACTTTCCGCCATTTATGCGGAATGGGAATCACGTTTTCGAAACAATATTTGGATGAATATGCTTTTAAGAAACGAATAATTATTCCCTAATTGGGCTAAAAACGTTTTTAACACTGTCATTAGAAAGGAAAAACCATGTCCCAAACCTATCATACCCGGATAGTACCGATACTTATTTTTTTTGTGGTTCTGTTTTTTTATAGTTGTGGCTCCGATTCTGAGACCACTACACAGGGAACCC
>CAYPZJ010000167.1:0-10054 GCA_964414635.1 uncultured Spirochaetia bacterium | reverse complement strand
TTCGTCCGCTTGGGTGAAGCGTAAATGAACAAGCATCCAAAAAAAAACCTGTTGCATAAGGAGCACTGGCATGGGTAAAGAATTATTGGTTTTAGAATTACACTGTCCAAATTGCAAAGCTATCTTAACCGAAGGAACCAAAGTGGTACTACAAGGCTATTCCACAAAAGGTAAAGAAAAAGGCGAGATTCGATTAAGTGCTGTTTTCGGCGATTATGCCGCGGAAACCGAATTGAATCTTAGTGATGGGGAAATCGTGGAATTTCAATGTCCGCATTGTGAAGCGAGCTTAATGATTGCAACCAAATGCAAAGAATGCAATGCATCCATGGCTTCCCTCAACATCAAAGAAGGCGGAACCTTGGATTTCTGCCCTCGCAAAGGGTGTCATAATCATGTAATGGGTGGATTTAAAGATGTGGATGAGATGATGCGGATAATGAATAATGTTATGGATACCCCCTTCCAATAAATAGAACAACACGAGAGGGAAGTGTGTACGATATCTGAAAGGAGAACAGAACGGTTATGGTTACCGAGACAAAAAAAATAAATTTCAAGCATCTTCATTATGATGGAATTGAAGGACAGCTTATTCCGCTACTGCAAACAGCCCAGGAAAAAGAGAATTACATTAGTGAAGAAGCCATCCAGAAAATACATGAACAAACCGGAATTCCCACCAGTCAGATCTATGGGGTAGCAACCTTTTATGCTCAATTTAGATTTACACCTGTAGGAAAACATATCGTACGGGTATGTATGGGAACTGCCTGCCATGTAAACCGTGCGAAAGAGATTACCCAAACAATAAAGAATGAATTGGGTATCGAAGATGGTGAAACAACAGAAGATCAGCTCTTCACGTTGGAAACCGTATCCTGTTTGGGATGTTGTAGTCTGGCACCTGTTATTATGATTAATGACAGTACGTATGGCAATTTAACCACCAAAGAAGTAAAGAAAATCATCAAGCAGTATAAAAAGGGAGAGGAATCATGACAAAAGCATTGGTTGGATTGAGTACTTGCGGAATCGCCGCCGGTGCAGCCGATGTATACACGAATTTAGTGGAACAAGTAAAAACCAGAAAACTAAATTTGACGGTGGAAAAAACCGGGTGCATCGGGATGTGTTACAAGGAACCGTTAGTGGAAATTCTTTCCGAAGATGGCTATCGGTATTTATATGGAAAAGTGGATGATAAGAAATTGGAGCGAATTTTAGAAGATCATGTCCAAAATAATAAGCCGGTGGATGAATGGCTCGTATGGGTAAAACAGCAGGACGATTCGGTTGCATCCGAACAAAACTTCTTGGATAAACAGGTACGGATTGTATTGCGAAATTGTGGCGTTATTAATCCCGAGAGCATAGACGATTACATCGCACGGGATGGGTATAAAGGGATTGAAAAGGCTTTGAAAACCCTTTCTCCCGATGAAATTATTGAGCTATTAATTGAATCGGGATTGCGCGGACGGGGAGGAGCAGGATTTCCAACAGGAATGAAATGGAGACTTACCAAGATGGCTCCAGGAAATCGAAAATTTCTCGTATGCAATGCTGACGAAGGGGATCCGGGTGCGTTTATGGATCGTTCGGTTTTAGAAGGAGATCCGCACTCCTTAATAGAAGGAATGCTTATTGCAGGATACGCCATTGGTGCAAACGAAGGATATATTTATGTCCGAGCGGAATATCCCAAAGCCATTGAACGATTGAATATTGCGTTGGAACAAGCAAAAGAACGAGGTTTTATTGGTGAATCCATTTGTGATTCTGACTTTGCCTTCCACTTGAAAATAAAAGAAGGAGCGGGAGCTTTTGTATGTGGAGAAGAAACCGCATTAATTGCATCCATTGAAGGAAAGCGAGGTATGCCCCATGTACGCCCTCCATTTCCCGCAACAAAAGGGTTATGGGATTGTCCCACCAATAATAATAATGTTGAAACCTATGCGAATGTTCCCTTCATCGTTTTTAATGGTCCTCCTGCATACAATCAATATGGAACGGCCCGGAGTAAAGGAACAAAAGTATTTGCACTAGCAGGGAAAGTGAAACGCGGGGGATTAGTGGAAGTACCAATGGGAATCACCATCCGGTCCATTGTATTTGATATTTGTGGAGGAATTCGGGACGATAAAAACCTTAAAGCGGTTCAAATGGGTGGACCATCGGGAGGATGTATTCCTGCTGAGTTAATGGATACTATTATCGATTATGATAACATCACCAAAACCGGTGCGATTATGGGATCAGGTGGATTGATTGTGATGGATGAAACGACCTGTATGGTAGATGTGGCTCGGTATTTCCTGAATTTTACTCAGATGGAATCGTGTGGGAAATGTACGTTTTGTCGTATTGGAACCAAGCGTATGTTAGAGATTCTTACCCGCATTACCGAGGGAAAGGGTGAAGAGGGTGATATACAGAAACTAGAGGAACTTTCCCATCGCATAAAAACCACCTCGTTATGTGGATTAGGCCAATCCGCTCCCAATCCGGTGTTGACTACGTTAAAATATTTCCGAAGTGAATATGAATCCCATATACTCAATAAAAAGTGTCCTGCTCATAGTTGTCAGGCTCTACTTACGTTTGATATCATCGCGGAAAAATGTACCGGATGTGGTGCGTGTGTACGAGCATGTCCTGTGAATGCCATTTCAGGAGAGCGGAAACAGGTTCATGTGTTGGATCAGGAAAAATGCACCCAATGTGGTGCGTGTTACGATACGTGTCGGTTTGATGCGATTATGAAAGATTAATACAACCAGGTAGTGTTGAATGAGCGTACTGCGCTTTATGCTATGCTCCATTATAATAGATGAAACAGAGGAAAAAACATGGCTTTAGTAAAAGTTGAAATAGATGGCAAACGAATCATGGCAGATTCCAGCAAAACCATTTATCAGGTTGCAAAAGAAAATGGGATCGAAATACCGGTGCTGTGTCACGACGAGCAATTAGAACCCTTTGGTTCTTGTTTTGTATGTGTTGTGGAAGTAAAAGGAGCACGTGGTTTGATTCCTTCTTGTGCTACCAAGGTAAACAATGGTATGATAATCCGTACACAAACGGCAGAAGTGCGGAATGCGCGCAAAGCGGCCCTCGAATTGCTTCTATCCAATCATTACGCCGATTGTAATGCCCCCTGTCAACTGGCTTGCCCGGCGGATATTGATGTGCAAGGATATATTGCACTCACAGCATTGGGGAAATACCATGATGCGTTAAAATTAATAAAAGAAAAAAATCCGCTTCCCGCCGTATGTGGGCGGGTGTGTACTCGTCCTTGTGAAGTAAAAGGATGTCGGCGTAACATTTTAGATTCTCCGGTAGCAATCGATTATATAAAACGGTTTTTAGCAGATACGGATTTGGAATCGGGGGATCCGTTCATGCCAGACGTGGAACCACAAACCGGAAAGAAAATTGCCATTGTAGGAGCGGGACCTGCTGGATTATCAGCCGCGTATTATTTAGCCCAACATGGACATACCGTTCATATATACGAAGCCATGCCCGAAGCAGGCGGAATGCTTCGGTACGGAATTCCTGAATATCGTTTACCCAAAGACTTATTGGATCAAGAAATCGCTATTATTTTAGATTTGGGTGTGGAGTTATATACTAATTCAGAATTAGGAGATGATTTCACCATCACTAGCTTGAAAAAGGATGGGTATGAAGCTATCTATCTTGGTATGGGTGCTTGGTCCGGAAGTCGGATGTATATTGAAAATGAAACCGCTGATGGGGTGCTTTCTGGAATCGAATTCTTACGTGGGTTTGGATCCCGGAGAGAAGCAACATTAGAAGGAACAGTAGTAGTTGTTGGGGGAGGAAATACGGCAATCGATTGTGCTCGGACCTCCTTACGTATTGGAGCCAACCAAGTTAAACTATTGTATCGTCGAACAGAAAAGGAAATGCCTGCCAACGATTTGGAAATCCACGAAGCTAAATTAGAGGGCGTGGATATGGAATTCCTGACCGCTCCAATTGGAGTTCTAACCGATGAAAAGGGAAAGGTAACAGGTATCCGATGCATTCGGATGGAACTGGGCGAGCCGGATGATAGTGGACGACGTAAACCCATTCCTCTGAAGAATTCAGAATTTGATATTATGTGCTCCACAATTCTTGCTGCCATTGGACAAGGTACCGATATCGAAGTACTAACCGGCGCAATCAAACCGGATATGTTACCAGTTGGGGAAGTCCTAAATACATCACGCTGGAAAACAATCGAAACAAATCCAGAAACCTACGAAACGAGTGTGGAAGGAGTATTTAGTGGAGGAGATGTGGTAACAGGTGCTGCAACAGCGATTGAAGCGATAGCCGCTGGTAGGAAAGGAGCCTATGCCATTCATGCCTATTTAACAGAGGGAGTAGCAAAAGCAGAACCAACAGAATTCTCCAGTCGAAAAGATACCTATAATGAAGTCACTACCACCGATCTTCGCTATCAAGAACATCTTGCTCGCCAAAAAATGCCAGAACTGGAAGTAGCCGAGCGGATTACGAATTTTAAAGAAGTGGAGTTAGGATATACCCATGATGAATTAAAACGAGAAGTAAAACGGTGTTTGGAATGTGGATGTGCCGTGCTTTTTGAATGCGATTTGCGACGGTATGCAACCGAATACGGTATTGATATTGATCATTTTGAAGGAGCTGGGCAAAAATATGAGATCGATCGGTCGCATCCCTTGATAGAATTGGATCCGAATAAATGTATTTTATGTGGGCGTTGTGTACGTATTTGTAGCGAAGTACTAGGTATAAGTGCCTATGGTTTTATACACCGTGGTTTTGATACGATTGTTCGTCCTGCATTAGGGAAATCCCTAACACAAACGAATTGTATTTCGTGTGGCATGTGTGTGGAAACATGTCCTACCGGTGCAATTAGTGCGAATTTATTTTTGCCCAAACCAGGACCCTGGAAGGTAGAGAAGACAGAAACCGTGTGTAACTATTGTGGGGTCGGGTGTCGAATTCAATATGGTACCTATGGGGGAAGCCTACTTCTAACAAGGAAAGTAGATGGCAACACCCTCACATATGGTAGTCACTGCATAAAAGGGAAGTTTGGGTACCATTTTATTAATTCCAAAGATCGTTTAAAACAGCCATATGTACGTGCAGGAAGGAAACTTCAGGAAACCGATTGGAAAGATGCGTTTGATTTTGTTTCGTTGCGGTTTAAAGAATTAACGCGGAAATATGATCCTAATGAATTTGCTGTATTTATTTCTCCCTCCCTCACGAATGAAGAAATATATTTTATTCAAAAATTTGCCCGAATAGCGTTCCAAACTAAATATGTATCCAGTTTTTCCCAATTACTGTTTGAAGGATATGATACCCCCGAACTGGTGTCCACCGCCACGTATCCAGATGTTACCCAATCGGATCGGATTGTGGTTGCCCATTCCAATCTACCTGAAGAACACGTCGTAGCAGATATTTTAGTGAAAAAAGCACTGAGAAAAGATGCGAAAGTGATTTACATCCACTCTGAAACGAATCGGCTATCAACATTTGTAGATTATCATTTACAATGTAAACCTGGTACTGAAGCATTAGTTATGCAAGCCTTGACTGCATCCTATGCTAGTGTGGCAAATCCGCACGATTTAGCCATTTCCAATGCCGATGCGTATTTAAAAGAGATACGTGCGTTTTCGCTGGAGAAGATTGAACAGAAAACTGGGGTTTCAAAAGAACAGATAGAACAAGCCGCTCGGTGTTACGTAGAGGGAAAGAAACGGCTAATGATATTTGACCGGCACTATCAATCGGGACGTCGTAAAGGGGATAATTTTTTGTTTAGCAATTTTGCCCTTCTATCCGGTGCTAAAATGCTGGTGCTTAATCGCTTTAATAATTCCCAGGGTTTAATGGATCTAGCTGGTACGTCCATGTTATTTCCTGGGTATCAAGCAATTGATTCCAAGGAAAATATGGAGCGTTTTGAGAAAGAATGGCATTTTGTACTCCATCATGCGGATCAGTATTCATTTCCAGATCTTACGACCGCGCTGGAACAGAAAAAAATCAAAGTGATGTTGGTATTTGGTGAAGATCCCCTGGGGGTTCCCCAAATTCCAGCTAGCATCCGTAAAGGATTTGATGGGTTGGACTTTCTGTTTGTAGCGGATTTATTTCCAAGCCGCACATCTGAGATTGCAAATGTGATTCTTCCTCTGGCAACCCATGCAGAAACATCCGGTTCATTTACCAATTCGGAGCGACGGGTTCAACAAGTCCGTAAAGCCATTGAACCACAATCAGGATATGAAAACTGGGAATTCCTCTTCCATATCGCCGCTAAGATGGGGCTGAAATTTAAGATGAATTACAAGCAATTGGATGATATTTTTGAAGAAATCCAGGCGCACGTTCCCATTTATAAAGAAGTAGTATTGGATAGCCAGCTTTCAGAGGGTGTGTGGAATATCGATCAATTTCCATTACGGGTGGATCAGTTTAAGACGGATTTGGGTGAATTTTCTTCTACCCCTTCCACGTTATTGGATTTAACCCTCTTAGATCCCGCAGAGAAAGCATTTGATGATTGGTTGAAAGAAAAAATGCCCGAGAAGCAGGATAGTAAATAAAAAGGAATTCATACGGTTCCCCAGTCAGAGGTAACAAAACTGGTTAGTAAAACGAAATCCTTCCCAATTTTACTGCTATGCTCCCGAAAATATACCCACTTGAACGTGGTTTGATATTTTTTTGGGTGGCTGAACTGAAATTTTCAAGTATAAGTATGGTTATTTGATTCAAACCGAGTTGTATCCAGCATTCATCCTTATTATACTTGCTGTAGTTAATCAATAAGAAAGGGAGGGTTGACGCCATGGAACCATTACGAATTGGTTTAGTCGGGATTAATGGATTTGCACAAACTCACCTCCATGGAATCCGTCACCTAGTACAAATCAACCGTGCTAAATGGAAAGGCAGTGTGATCCTGCCAGCAGAGCAAGATTCAGAACGGGATAATAAGTTTCGCCAAGAAGGGGTCTCTATTTATGATTCCCTTAAAGCTATGTTGGAAGATTCATCGAATCCTTTAGATCTAATCACACTTCCTATTGGTATTCACCAGCATGCCCCGATGTCCATTCAAATCATGAAAGCGGGGTACCATGTACTATGCGAAAAACCTGTTGCCGGAACGTTACAGGAGACTCGTGCGATGCAAGCGTGTCAAAAACAAACCGGGAAGACATTAACCATAGGATATCAACACATCTTTTCCCCACTTATACAACGTCTAAAAGCCGAAACCTTAAATCATACATGGGGGGCTTTGAAAGAAATGCGCGCTTACGTGATTTGGCCCCGAGATACCCATTATTATAAGCGGAATTCTTGGGCGGGAAAGATAAAGGTTGGCGATCATACTATTTATGACTCCCCCCTGCAAAATGCAACCGCTCATTATTTGAATGTGATGCTATATTTGGCAGGTTCCACCTCTCATGATTCCGCCATTCCTCGGTGGATTTATGGGGAGAACTATCGTGCAAAACCGATTGAATCCGCAGATACACAATACCTTCGGCTAGAAACAAACGAAGGGGTATATATCCAATTCATCACTACGCATGCAGCAAGTGAGGTAGTTGAACCCGTTTTTGAATTTACCTATGAGCAGGCACGAATACGGTTGGTATTAAGTGGAGAAAATCGAGTAGAGCGGTATAAACTAGGAAATCAGGCATCTGAACCCGTAGAAACGTGGGTAAATGAATCCCCCATCGATTTAACTGCAAATTTATTCGAGCAAGTAGCCTCCGCGATTCAATCCAATCAACCCGCTTTATGCACGATCCATAACGCGTGGCAGCACACGTTGTGTGTGGAAAAAACGTTCAAAAATAATCCTGTGGTGACCATTCCGAAAGAATTTCTTGATATGCGAGTAGGCAACGAGGGAGCAGAGCATGTATATATTCGTGATATTAAGCCGTTATTCAAAAAAATGCATGATTCTAGAGCAAGCTTTCACGAATGTGGCGTTCCCTGGGCGATTGCTGGAATTGAAGATAGAATGGTACTAAATGAATAGATGTTTTAACTTGTGATGGGAACAAAAATTGATTTCCATGTGTAGAACGATTCGCTGTGGTGTTCAGATAAGCAGAATGTAAATGAAGGAACCGGTACTATGCAACAGCTATGGAATACGATTGGAAGTTTATTTGGATGGTGGGAATTTGCCTTTGCCTTGGTACTTATTCCTGGGCTTATCTTTCTTTATAGTTGGAATAAACAACGAATCAACCGAGCTTTTCAGAAAATGGGGGATCCATCCTTGGTTTCCCGACTTATCCACACACATCTAACAACGATACGGTTTATTCAGATAGTGCTAATCCTGATTACCGTTTTTTTTATAGTAATTGCATTGATGCGTCCGCAAGGAAATGAACGAATGGGAACGGTTGTTCAACAAGGGATTGAAGTAGTAATTGCCGTAGACACATCCCGGAGTATGCATGCAACCGATGTTCCTCCTTCTCGGATGGATCAAGCAAAGAAAATATGTGAATCTATTGTAGATCAGTTGATTGGTCATCGAGTAGGGTTGGTACGCTTTGCAGCGGATGCGAAGCTGGTATGCCCGTTGACTACGGATGTGGATATTTTACAAACCTATATCGATACGATTGATTTACAACCGATCAGCCAAGGAACAGATTTTGCCGCCGCCTTATCGAAATCAGTGGAACTGTTTTCCAGTAATATAGCTATCAATAAAGTAATTGTAGTTTTATCGGATGGAGAAGATTTAGAAGAGAAAGGCCTCGAAAAGGCATCAGAATTGGCTGAGTCCGGCTATTTTGGATTTACAGTAGGGATTGGTACGGAAGCAGGTGGACCGATACCGCTACGTGATGCGGATGGAAACCCTCTTGCTAATCAATACAAAAAAGATCTGGAAGGAAATCAGATCATCACAAAATTAGCCCCCGAGACCCTTCAAAAAATTGCACAGAAAATGGGTGGAACCTATTTTCATTATGATATCCAAGGAATAGCACTTGCTGCGTTATTAAAAGACTTGGATAAAATCCGAAAAGCCGAGTTTGAAACCCTCCATGTTAAAACAGATCGGGAAGATATTTATCAGTGGTTTTTAATTCTCGCCATCGTTCTGTTTATATTTGCAATTGCGGTTGAGGATTTGGGGAAATATGCGATGGATTTTATTCGCCAACGACAATCAATCAAGCAAAGCAGGGTATAGATATTTGATAAAGGATAGAACCGTGAATAAAACAAAAGAACCTGTTTCAAATACAAAGAAAAGGAAAAGAAATATGTTTGAATGGATATGGTCCTATCTCACACATGAAGCAGCACTTGGCTTATATCTTGGTATGCTTGTAGGTGCCGTATTTGGATTAGTTCGATTACAACCACCTGCCCCTGCTACCCTTGCTGGAATTATGGGAATTATTGGTTTATTTATTGGGTGGAAAATTGTTTCTGTGATAATGAACCGGTTCTTCTCATAATTTCTTATTATTCATCTCGTTTACTCATACCAGTTTAAAAAAGCCTCTCTAAGGACCGTATTATGGAAAAAGCAATTGATGCATTACTTGCCTTAAGCCATGAATATGGAAGATCCACCGAGTATGTATTAGCAGGTGGTGGAAACACGTCGGTAAAACATGAATCTGTTCTGTATATAAAAGCGAGTGGCACCCAATTGGCTACTTTGGAGCGAAGTCAGTTGGTAGCGCTGGATCGTCAAAAACTATTCGAAGCACTTCACCTTTCTTACAGCATGGACCCGCATACGCGAGAAGAAGAAGTAAAAGAAAAATTATTACATGCTCGTTTGGAAAAAGAAAAAGAGCAGCGTCCATCGGTAGAAACATTTCTTCATAACCTCTTTCCCCAGTCTTATGTAGTACATACCCATCCATTTTTGGTGAATGCGTTGACTTGCTCTATAAATCCACAAGATTCAATTCAAGCATTATTTGGTGATGCGGTACTCTATATC
>CAYPZJ010000166.1:0-10077 GCA_964414635.1 uncultured Spirochaetia bacterium | reverse complement strand
TCCTAGAAGGGTATCTGAAAAGCCATATCGGTGATACCCATATTGCGTACCTTCTGTTCCCGTTAAATTTTATTGTCGTTCCCTCGGTATTATTTGTTGTAGTTCGATATTATGTAACTGAAAATTCAAAAAACCTCGAGGCTGTCCGAACAAATCTACAAACGCTTACCCAACTTTCTAATGAGGTAACCGATCTTTCCCATGATGCACAAACGGTAAGTAAGGAAATCGGGAGTGCATCAGGCGAAGCATTAGAAGGGCTTACACAGAACAACCAAGCACTCAACCAATTGAATGAAGGATTTAAACAGTTAAAAGATAGGATCAACACTTCCGATACCGCAACCGAACGGATACAAAGCGGAGCAGATCAATTAAACGAAGAAATTGCCAAACAACATGAAGAAATTGATGGTGCGATGATTTTGGTGAATGAATTGCAATTTACATTAGGTCAAATTATGGAACAGGTTGGTATTTATATGGAGGAAGTAAACTCCATGGTGGAAGAAGCCAAGCGGGGTGCAACCCTGGTTTCAAAAACAGCGGATTCCATTGAAAGCATTGTGGAACAATCTAAGCAGATGACTCATGTAATTAAAATCATTACTTCAGTTTCAGAACAAACCGGATTGCTTGCTATGAATGCTTCCATTGAAGCTGCCCGAGCAGGTCAATACGGGAAGGGATTTGCAGTTGTTGCTATGGAAATACGAAAGCTTGCGAATTCCGTATCAAAAAATACCCAACAGATTACCGATGATCTAAACCTAATTGTCCACAAAGTCTCCGATGCGCGCATCATTAGTGACGAAACCGAAACGGTATTTCACGCAATGGAAAAGCGAGTGAGTGGCTTTTCGACCTACTTCAAAGATTTAATTGAAACGCTGAATCAAGTGGATCAACTCTATCAGTTCATTATGCAGCATGTGAAACAAATAAACAAGGGGGGAGAGCAAGTTAATCAAAAAGCTCAATCCATCCATCATGATATTGAACAAATTACAACAACCATTCGTGAATTGAGTACATTTGAGGGAGAAATTGCCTCACTAATGGCTGAAATGACCGGCAAAAATGCAGCAATTACCGAAACGATGAATCTATTTATTGACTTAGGCAGGCAAAATCATATACAAATCAATGCCTTGCATCAATCCGCCATATCCCTAGCAGAATCTCATACGAGTAACACTACGACGACTAATCTTCCCATAAACTTGAATAGACTGAACCCATCGTCCTGAATTCCTATTTGGATTTTATTTGAGAGGCGATGCCAGCGACTTCTTTAAACAAAGGTGCCATATCTAAAAACAAAATAAGGGAATCATCTTTCTGACGATTTCCTACACCAGTGATTAAATCCATTTCTTTAATCTGTCCATATACGTCTTGTACGTCGGTTCGTTTGGTCCCATCCAAATATTCGATAGCAAGTACTTCATCTACCGTAACCGCAATGGAATCGCCCCCCTGCTGGACAATTACAGCAACCTCTTTGAATGAGGATTTAAGATACATATGGAACTCATCAAACACTTTGAATAACTCAACAAGCGTTCCCTGTTCTGCGTCATTAATCATTCGAATGGCTTTGTCTTGATTCCCCTGTTCTATGGATTGTTCTACTTCGAGTGCCAGCTTGTGAATGGTTTTATGGGGGGCATCAAACTGTTTCACTATATTCTTAAGATAAATATCATCGGTTGTGAATTGGTCATACCATCTCCCAAACGCACATTTATGCGGATCTAATTCCCCTTCAAATGCTCTGTTCTGCTTGACGCTTTCTTTAAGTTCGTTCAACCACTGTTCGTGATCATGTTTACGCATCGTCATTGTTTCAAGCCATGCATCCAATTCTGCCTGCGCAGTATTCATTCCTAAACGAACTCGTAAATCAATCAGGGGCATCACATCCCCACGAAGATTAATTAACCCCCGAACAAAGGATAAGGCTTGGGGTAGCCGAATTGTTTTAGGAATATATTGTATTTCTCGAACCAGATGAGTTGAACCGGCTAGCAACTGCTGACCAAGTTTGAGTATAGCCCAGGGCATCTCTGTTTCATTTAAGATGGCATCCATCTCTCCCCCCAGATTGGTTTTATTATCATGTAAGGAAACACCATTGGTTTGCATAGCTACTCCTAATCTGTACACAAATAACCTGTGTGGATCATCACGATTTTGAACAGGGGAAAACCCCAGTCATTTTTGCACCGATATCACTTCTTCTATAGAAAATATATCGATTTGTATAACGTTTGACAAAGTTCCTTGCAATTAAAATTGCGTTACTTTTCAAACCATGGGATTCAAGCTAACTTATAGCAATCCCCGTTTATTATTAAAAAGTCGAACTACTTCGATAATCATGTAAAATCACCTTTATTCTTGACCCACCTAAGCGTTGTTTCTATCTTAATGGAGACAGATGGAATATTGAATTGGAGGAGCACCAGTGGAATTATCGATTACACAGTTACAATCGGGTGGGCTGATTACAAACTATGTTTGTAGTTCAACATGTAAGCATTGCCTATACGGAAGCAGCCCCCACTGGCAGAATGAATATATCTCACAAACCCAGGCAATATGCAATATTCGGAAAATAAAAGAACTGGGATGCCATGCAATCCATATTGGTGGTGGAGAACCTTTTTTATGGTTAGAAGGGCTGATCCATACTCTACAGCTTGCCAACGAAGAAGCAATAACAATTGATTATGTTGAAACCAATTCCTCATGGTATCAAAATCACGATCAAGCGATTTCGGTACTGCGGGATCTGCAAGATGCGGGATTAGGTTGTATTTTGGTTAGTATTAGTCCGTTTCATAATGAGCATATACCGTTATTCAAAGTAGAAGGCGTGATGGATGCTGCAGCTCAGATTGGGATGTCTGTTTTTCCTTGGGTAGAACATTTTATCCCGGAACTACGACAATTGGATCCCAACCGAAAACATTCCCTTGCAGAGTGGGAAGATCATTTCGGTGATGGATATGTAAGCAACTTACCTTCCAGATACTGGATTACCATGGGAGGACGGGCAGCACTTACCTATCGAGATTACCTCCCCCAAAAACCATTAGACCAGATTCTTTCATCCTCTGCAGGAGGATGCTCCCGACTTTTAGATACATCCCATTTTCATGTAGATCTTTTTGGAACATATATTCCAGGTTTATGCAGTGGTTTGGGAATTGCACTAGAAAATCTGGGAAAACCATTGGATCCCCAGGAATATCCTCTTCTTACTATGCTGTATAGCGAGGGGATTCAAGGATTATTCAAATGGGCTACCGAGAAACATTATTATAAACCAAAAGCTTCCTATATTGGGAAATGCGAATTGTGTTTGGATATTCGAATGCATCTAGTTTTGCAAACCTCGTTGGAAAGCAAAGAATTAACACCCCACCCATTCTATTTGTATGTTCAATCAGGAAAATGAACCAATACTACATTCAAATAAGGAGGTTTTTTGTGCTTATCCCGTTTCGTATGGTAAGTGTGATCCTTGTCCTTTCTGTTGTGCTCGGATTAACACAAAGTACTTTTTTCTGTGAAAAACAATCCGAGCAGGAGCAATCCCATGTAAACCCATTTCAATTGACCTTTGCTCCTCAATTTACAAAACACAATGCCCACCAATTAGAAAAAATAGCCACCGCGTTTGCTTCATTCCAAACCCAGTGCGACCGGTTATTACACAGTGATTTTTCAACGATTCAAGAATCATTGAAAACGCTATGGCAAACCGATCAACGAAATAACGTGTTTCAAACCCTCGCCATTCTCCAAAGTATGGATAGTACTAACGAAAGGGTTAATACGCTTTTTTTGGAGTATTTAGTAACCGAAGCGAAACGATTAGCCTCCAATCCTACGTGGGCAAATCTTCATCAAGCTATACAATATCTAGCGCAAGCACAAGCGTTCAATGCAAACGATGATCAGCTACAACAACTGTTGGAGGATTATTTGGAACAAATGTATCCAGACTGGTATCCTACGAAGTATTGGCAGGCATTAGCCGCAATAAACGAAGGATTGAATTTCTGGGATCGGGAGCGTTTTCCTGATGCGATTATTTCTTTTCGTACCGCTTATGAAACCATGCCTGTTCTACCGGATGCTCTGTTGCATTTAGGCAATCATTATCGCGATACTGATCGAATGCATCAAGCGGTTGTATATTATGAAATTTTAATGGATCAGTATGAAAGCCATCCCTATGGGAAATTTGTTGCTAGTATCACCCGGAGCGCAACTGAACAAACTGCGCAAATGGCAACCCGAGATCTCGACGCCGAAGCACACTTAAAATTGATTCAACTTGATTTATATAATGGGAAAGTGGGATCCATTCAAGGTGAATTGGGACGGTGGGAACATGCAGGGGAGATGAATTTCCTAATGTATTACCTGTTAGGACGATCGTATAATCGGGATGCGGTTTATCATACAGCACAGAACTATTTTGAAAAAGCAATCGAGGAAATCAAAGAAGTCGTACCCCATTCTGATTCCTTCCATTGGTTTATTTACAAAACGCAGCTGGAAGATCAGCTTTCCTTTGAGGTCATTGCACGGCGATTTCGTACCACCAAAGAATTGATTGAAGCATGTAATCCCTATACCCATACTGCTTATGCAGAAGATTATACCATGCTGATTATTCCCAAACCCAAGCAAAACGACACCTACCAATTCCCTTGGTCGGGATACCTTTCCTCATTGTATGGATATCGGGTGCATCCCATTGATGGAACCTGGAAAATGCATTATGGAATCGATATCGAAGCAGATGGATATGGTCATTACGCTATTGCCATCGCTGATGGCAAAGTGGAATCCATTCGTGTCCATGAACGAGGAGGAAATATTCTTACTATCACCCATCCAAACAACATGCAAAGCCGCTATTTGCATACTCAGAACATTCTGGTCGAAGAAGGTGAACAGATAGAACAGGGACAACCCGTTGCAGAAATTGGTCAAACAGGGAGCGCACTTTCCATCCATTTGCATTTTGGATTATCCAAACAAGATCAAACCGTTGATCCGATGGATTACTTTTAAGACGCTTGGATGTACTGGGTCACAAACATACACCCTTCCATTGATTTCACCAGATCTTTTACTATTCTGGGTTAAAGCAAAACCTGGAAATCCTGTTTATCCTGCTCTATGGAACAAGGTTCATCATAATAACCTGTGGATTTATATTGGGGAGGTGGGAATGGGGGGTAACGGGTCTCGCATGGTTCATTCGAGACCCTAGCTTTCTCAAAATCGCGTCCATATAATATGGGGGTTAATTATCTCGATTTTGTTGTTTTCGTAATTTCTTTTCGAGTTTACGTTTCGCTGCTTCTTTCTTGCGCTTTTTCTTCAACGAAGGTTTTTCGTAGAAAGCACGCTTTTTCAGCTCTCGACTAATCCCATCTCGTTCGCATTTTTTTCGAAACCGTTTCACTGCGATTTCAATGGGTTCGCCTTCGGCAACGTCAATCTTTGTCAAAAAATCACCCCCTTTATCATAATTCCAAAACCGATCCTAGGAATATTCCATGTGTGGTTTGTGAACCAAAGCGGAACCCTCCCTAAGATTCGTGCTGAAAACATAAGCAAATGCATGTTGAATGTCAAGCGCTTTTACTAGAGAAGACGCGTTTTTAAAAAATGTTTCCACTACCCATACCACTATCCCAATGAATGAATTCATCGGCTATCACCCCGAAGTCGATCTTTATCGACTGGGATAATGAATCCGACAGAGGTCGGTTAGGTGTGACGGCGACGTTAGCCGACTTCGGGAATTTCACTGCCGACTTGGTCACTTTTTTTTTGGAATATCTTGACGCTGGCTATGCTTCACCTTATATTGCCTAGTACTAAGTAATGCGACGAGGAGTTAACTATGGCTCATGTAATCACTGATGAATGCACCATGTGCGGTGCATGCGCGGACGAATGTCCCGAAGAAGCAATCAGCGAAGGCGATCCCAAGTTCGTAATAGATGCAGATAAGTGCACCGATTGCGGAAGCTGTGTGGATGTATGCCCCGCAGAGGCGATAGAAGAAGCTTAATGACAAAATAAAAAGCATTAGAATTCCGTTCCATCCAGTAGCATTCTCTTTTCTTATTGTTATTCATGTAAGATACACAACTTGGCATAATTTGATCCATGACAGGAAGTGGTTCAGAGTTTACAAAGATTTTGGGCTTAGTCAAATAAATCAAATGGATGGTTCAAGTATACTAGAGTAACTTGCATCAGGAGGATAGAAGACGAACAGATGGATGTTCGGTTACTTGTTATTCTCGTGTAGCTTTACTAAAAGAGTTATCAAAGAATAAAGGCAAAAATGTAGAGGGGATGGTTGGTTCTAATGCTTTTTATATAATTCGTAAACTCTCGCTCCTGAAACACATCCTCGATATTTTTTCATGATCTTTCCCATAAAACATCGTTCCTTTTTAACTTCTATTGGATTTAATGGGGACGCTGGTTTAAAGTGCTGATTTCGTTGATTAACGATGTATGTTTCCAGTTCTGATTCATCAACAGGTTGGATTGCCAGTTTTGCGAGAATAGTATTCCAGGATTGATTTGGATTATTACACTTTTCCTTTAAAAGGGGTACAATCATTTCCTTATGAAATCGCTGGGATCCAAGCAATATAAAGAATTCTACCCAATCATCCTGGGAAAGATGTTCTACATTAAATCCCTGGCGCTGAAGATAAGGAACATGTTGGGTAAACGTTGTCGCAATTCGTAATGGCGTTACATCCGATTTTTCATGAATCTTCACGAATAAAGCATTGAAAGGGGAATCGGTGAGTTGACGAGCAATATTCCGGGGGATCCCCATCTGAATATAGGCATCATCCAGCACCCAAGGAAGGGTTGGATTGTCTGCACGAATGGCTTCCACACGATCCAAGGTTATACACGCCGGTGGTAAATCTGTGTCGGGATACATGCGATCCGGTCCTGGTAAAATACGTTCAAAATCGGTGGTTCCATTAGAAAATGGTTGCCGAGTTTCGGAGGGAACCCCGTCAAAGGCATCAAAAAAACGAAGTTCTATTTCCTGATGGGCGGTTAGAATATCTTCCATTTTCCCCGCATACAGGACAATCGCATCCTGTGCACCAATACTCCCAAATGCTTCCTGTATCACACGAAGATCTTTTTCATATTGTTCATATTTTGGATAATCCTGGGTATGTAGCATGATGGGTTGCTGATCAATACAAGCAATTACCCGTATTCGTCCTCGAATTTCATCCGCAAACGTTTTATTAGGTTGGGTCGGATAATTTAGTAGATCGCCCACCTCAAATATCCGGGTAGCAGCGATTTGATCTCCATCATTCAGAGCACGTCGCAAATAGGGATGAATCGCTCCACGTTGGGAAAACAATTGACTTAAGTTTTTATACTTTAACCGCAGTTTTTCCTTTGAACCCAACCGCTTAATTAAATCGGCCTTGATTTCCAATAACGCTTTTTGACGGAGCGCTTCCCAATGGGTTAAAGCGGGTACCCAAGCAATCCGAGGGACTCCTTTGATTTCTATGCGGGTTCCACCATCTATACTGACATTAACATCCTGACGAACGGATCCCAAACCACGCCGTACCTGTTTTGTTCGACGCATAATCCTACCAATTTGATCGATGGCTTCTGCTACCTCCCACGGTGTTTTCATATCAGGATAGGTTACCGCTTCAATTAACGGCATCCCCAACCGATCCGTTCGAAACGTGATCTGATGCCCCACATCCGAGACTTCCCGACAGGAATCCTCCTCGATGGATAATTGAATCAACCGGATATCTTTATTGGAAATAGATACCTTGCCTTCTATTCCAATAATTCCTGTACGCTGAAATCCTGTTGGAATGGAGCCATCCAGATATTGTTTTCTTGCGATGTGTAACTCATCAACAATAGAAAGGCCCAATAGTGTAGAGATACGGATGGCAATATCTAATGCTTGTTGGTTTATTTGAAAAGGGGGTGTATCGTCCATTTCGTAGGTACATACCGAAGCGGAATTTAATAAATAAACCACATTCTTTTTGGTTTTAAACTCCATCAGTGCGGTTCCATCGTATTCACCTAATTCACTAAGGGTGGGACGCATGTGGCGGAGAATTTCACAATCATATTCTGTTGAATAAAGACCTGCAGGACACCGACAGAACAACTTCCGCTCTGTAAGTAATTGTTGATGGATTTCTACTCCCGATTTAAATCCGAGCCCTTCATAATCTACTGGCTTAAAATCTCTCATAGAATTCGTATTCCTTTTGGATTTATACCCAACAGTGTGCAGTTTGGTCAACTAGCTATCCAGCTAGGATTGCCCAGATTTTACATCCTACCAAAGCCGCTCAAAGGGATATATCAGCACTGGGGGACAATTTGCGTGCAACAGAGTACCATAGGATAGCATCCATGGCATTAGAGAGAATATAATAAAATCTATACCAACAATCACGTAATTTGTCTATTTAAAATTCCCTTTGGGTGACAGTTTTATTATACTCAATGGTATGGATCGAATTGCTTTATAACAAGGTTATGCTAGCTAACCCATTCATCCCTCCACAACCTTTTAAAGCAATCCCGTGAATAAAACACCAATCTTGAGGTATACCATGCTTGATAAGAATCAGATCACAGAATTTTTTTCCAAGATTTATGAATTTGCTGGGTCTTTCGATACCAATATCCTATTAATGAGTAATCGAACGGATACCACCCGTTTTTCAAACAATACCATCACCCAACATGTATCCCAACAAGATCAGCAGGTGATGATTACCCTACGGAAAGAAAACACAATAAGCAAAATTAGTACGAATCAGTTGGATCGGAAAACATTGGAACAAACGGTTCAGAAAGCCAAAGAAAATTTTAAATTTCAAAAACCCCTACCCGAATTATCTTCGTTGGTTGGGAAGCAGGAATATCAACCAAAGGATAATTATGATGACGCGGTTGCCTCTCTTTCTCCCCTTCAAAAAGCAGAATGGTTGAATAAATCCATAAAAGACGCTCAGAAACGGGACTTGGAACTTGCCGGCGTTTTAACAAATCAAGTCACACAGTTATCACTAGGGAATTCCCAGGGTGGTTTTGCTTCCCATCCATTTACGGAATTCGATGTTGATATCTCCGTTACAGGTGATAATAAAGAAGGATGGGCATCAGATAGTGCATATTCCTTGGATCAACTGGATGTATCCGCTACCGCACAACGTGCAATGGAAATCGCCATTAAAAATCATAATCCCATATCCATCGAGGCGGGAGAATATGATACCGTGCTAAGTCATGACGCCGCTGCCGAATTGTGTTTTTTTCTCGCCTATGTGACGTTCGGTACCAAAGGAATACTCGATGGGGCATCCTACCTTAGTGATAAGCTGGGACAACCGGTATTCTCAGAAAAATTGAGTATCTCTGATAATCTATTCCATCCGCTGATACGAGGTATTCCTTTCGATTTTGAAGGCATGCCAACCCGAAAAGTGGAGCTCATCAAAAATGGAATCTTCAAAGAGATGGTGCTGGACAGCAAATATGCAAAAAAAGTCAATGGAACATCAACCGGACATTCCCTCCCCCAACCCAATACATCCGGCCCATATCCTTCCAATCTTGTAATAGAGCCAGGAACGAGTACATTGGATACAATGATTAGCCAAACCCAAAAAGGATTATTTGTTAACCGATTTCATTACACGAATGTCCATAATCCAATGGATATCACCCTGACCGGTATGACGCGAGACGGGTTATTCCTGATCGAGGATGGAAAAATCACCAAACCGGTCAAAAATTTGCGCTACACCGAATCGCTTGCAAAAGCGTTCAATAATCTTGCGGATTTATCCTCCGATCAGAAAAGCGTTTCTGCAACCTTTGGAGGCTCGTTTGTTGTTCCTGCTATGAAGATAAATGGGTTCCGCTTTTCTTCAAAAACCGAGTTCTAAGGAGTTTGGAGTAATATTCAGGTGTGGTACAAAAACCAGT
>CAYPZJ010000165.1:0-10126 GCA_964414635.1 uncultured Spirochaetia bacterium | reverse complement strand
GCGATGAGTATTTTTTTCTTTTTCTTTTGGGGAAACATACAGCACCTCATTCATATCACGATCTGTATTTCAACCAGCGTTTTTGTCAGAAGGGAAATGTCTTCAGAATATGGAATCGTTCCCTATAACAAAATCATCTAGTCACACAACAAGTGTTATTGGAAAATAGAGAATCTTCAGGAGTATGTCAACCACAATGGATTTATGGGAATTGGGATAGGCTTGTTTCTTTTTTCCAATACCATTACTTTTTAGATAAGCAGGATGTACTTGGTTAGGGAACATCGAGACTAGCATATTGGCTGATGGGACCCACCCAAACAGAAATTGACATCGCTAATTAGAAAAGCGTTAGCATAATATGAGATTATCAAGTTAATATGATTCCTGACTAAACCGAGTAACTTATAATGGTAGCGGGATACGGATGTATATAAAATGCGGCGTCGTTTATTAACCAAGTGGAAGGGCTCTTATGGATTATTCGAGCTGGACAAAAACACAACTGATTGAAGAAATCAATCGTCTTCATGCCGTCTCGGATGAAATTGCCTCCTCTTCGCTGGTACGCCAGCACTCAAAAAAGTTTCACAAACCACCCCATTTTAACCCCGTTTCCAAAGCTATTGTAAATTTGGAATCACGCTTTTCCGCCCTTTTTAATAGTAGTGCTCTTCTGTTTCTTATCATTGATCGTAACTACCGTATCAAAGAAATTAATCCACAGGGTAAGCAAACCCTTGAGGAACTCAGCGGGAAGTCTGTTATTCTTAATGATAAACTTGTATCCTATGCGATGGGAGGTGATCTGCATGCCATTCGGAAAGAGGTGCAGCGGACTTTCCAGGGGGAAATGGTGTCTAGCGAGCATCAGCTTGTTTTTACAAAGCAAATGTTTTGGGTGCGGTTATTTTTGTTCCCTATTCGATCGGCAGAAGGACGGATCAAAACGATATGCATATCCGGTATGGATATCAGTCAGAAGAAAGAATTCCAAGCGCATCAACAGCAGTACCGCCGTACCCTATCATTTTTAGCGGATACCGCTTCCTATTTATTAACTCTGTTTAACGAGGATGAAATATATCAAGGAATGGCAGATCGATTATTTGAGGTTTTTCCCCATACTTACTTTGTTTTTACTTCCTATCATTCGAATACTGGGGAACTACTCACACGCGAAATCCGGGGATTTAAAGATGATCCTGTTATATTTAAACGATTATTTGGGATTGCACCACAGGATTTTGTATATACCCCATGTCAAACGGAGATTGAATTATTATTAGATGGGAAATTGCATTCGTTGGAAGAAATCAGCGCGCTGGGATCGTTACCCTCTTTTTTGAAAATGTTTTCATCCAAATTGGCAAAGTTAATTGGGTTACAAACGATTTGCTTTGTGGGAATTGCCCGGGATGCCGATTTATTTGGAGCGATTCTTGTCGCTATTCCACCCCTCCCTCCCATTTTTGAATTATCCATTTTGGAAACGATAACCTATCAGATGGCGATTGCGATTCATCGTGCGAAACTCAACTCCCAACTGATAATCGAACGGGAGAATGCAAAGAAAGCCAATCAAGCAAAGTCTGCTTTTCTGGCTAATATCAGCCACGAGATACGCACACCGTTGAATGCAATTATGGGGTATTCCCAAATGCTATTAAGAGAAACCAATATCCAAACACGCTATGGAAGCGATATCCATACCATTTTTAATAGCGCACACCATTTATTAACTTTGATTGATGATATCCTAGACCTATCTAAAATTGAAGCAGGGAAGCTAGAATGTAAACAAGAAGACTTTAATCTTCATCCGATGCTTCGGAGTATTCGTCAGATGATAGACATTCGGCTTCGTGAAAAACCTGTTCAGTTTCAGCTAGAAATTGGAGCAAATGTTCGGAATTATGTAAAAGGTGATGCGCGTCGCATTCGCCAGATATTAATCAATCTGTTAGGGAACGCCGTGAAGTTTACAAAACACGGTGCGATTTGGCTTCGTGTGAATGAGATTGGGGATTGTATTCGATTTGAAGTGGAAGACACTGGGGTTGGCATTGATTCCCAAGATCAGGAACGACTTTTCCAACCCTTTCAACAAGGATTGAACGGGGGGCAATCAAATCAGGGAACGGGATTAGGATTGGTGATTAGTCAGAATTTGGCTCGGATGATGAATAGTTCTATCCAAATGGAATCTGAAGTTGGAAAGGGCACTCGGTTTTGGTTTGACCTTCATTTACCTGCTGTAAAAGAACACGCCTTTTCACAAATCTCAACTACTTATCACTTAACAGGTTACAACGGTATTCCTCAAAAGTTACTGATAATTAGTGAATTCGAAACGGAACGGGCTAGTATAATCCGCTATTTGGAACCACTCCAGTTCGAAATTACCCAACTAAGTGAACGAGCGAGTGCGTTGGACTTAATACAACAATGGAACCCACATTGGTTATAATATTTTATTGCCTGTCAGTAGAAGAGGAGTCTTCCTTTGCACGGCTTGTTCGAGAACATGATACGAACCCTCCCATAAAATTACTAGCTATCACTAGAAGAAGTACAACTACGATTCCACATGAGCATCGAGCATTATACCATGCGGTGTTACACACACCCATACAGCCCGATCTATTATTTGAAACCCTCCAAATGTTACTTCCCATTCAATGGGTGTATGCACCAGAACCGATTCCGCACGATTCTCCTCAACAGTTGGAAGAACAAGCCGTTCCGCTTCTCTATCCCCCTCAATCATATATTACTGATCTATTAGAAGCATCTTCCATTGGTGATATTGATCATATCAGACAGCTGGGTGAAGAAATCATTGCATTAGATCAACGATTTACTTCCTTTACTGATTGTGTGAATGAATATATTAACGGATTTGATTTACTGGGATTACGGGAGTTTTTAGTTCAGGAAAGGCAGCAGGAGCAAATGGAGGAATAATGACGGATCCAGCTACCATACTTATTGTAGATGATAATCCTGAAAACCTATCGGTATTATTTGATATTCTAAAAGCAGAATCGTACCAGGTTCTAATTGCCCAAACTGGTTATATAGCCCTGGAAGTATTAAACAAAGTAATTCCCGATGTAATTTTGTTGGACATTCGCATGGAAGGGTTGGATGGGTTTGAGACATGCCGTCAAATAAAAGCCAATCCCAAGACCCAGGATATCCCTGTTCTATTTATTTCCGCGTTATCGGAATTGCAAGATAAGATAACCGGGTTCAAAGCGGGTGCCGTGGACTATATTACCAAACCCTTCCAACACGAAGAAGTGTTAGTACGGGTTCAAACTCATATTACAAATAGAAAACTGGTGAAAGAACTCCAAGAAAAAAATAAGCAATTGGATGAATTGAATGCAAGCAAGGATCGTTTTTTTGGGTTGATTGCTCATGATTTAAGGAATCCCCTCCAATCCCTGCTCTATTTTACAGAACAGTTACGTGAAAAAATATCCTTGCTGGATGACACACATAAACCAGTATTTGATGATTTACATCAATTAATATTACAAAACAGTACCAGTCTGTATTTATTGATTGAAAATCTAGTAGAGTGGGTGAAAATCCAACTCAACCATATTCAATTTCATCCGAAACGGTCGAATTTGGTCGTCCTCGCTCATCGATGTGTAGCTAGTTTAGCGGATTCGTTATCTAATAAGGCGATACAGGTCGAAATGGATTTTCCAAAACACCTGTATGCTGAGGTTGATGAGGAGATGATGTTGTTGGTATTTTGGAATGTAATTACCAACGCAATTAAATTCTCCCATCCCGATTCCAAAATTCAGTTCAGTTTGAAGGAAGAGGGAGATCAAATCGTCATTGAAGTACTTGATGAAGGGGTTGGAATTCCACCTTCCATACAGGAAAGCCTTTTTCGTATCGATAAAAAGATTGCCACGGCAGGAACACAGGGAGAACAAGGTACCGGATTAGGATTGCTTATTACAGGAGAATATATTCACCGACATGGTGGTACCCTGGAATTAGTAGCCCAAAAACCGCACGGTACTTGTGTTACAATATATATTCCTCAAACCAAGGATCGAGAGTAATATCTCAAAATAACAGGATAGACATAGAGGTTTACCCCCTACAAAAAGAATTGTAAGGGCAATCCTCTGTGATTGCTCTTGTTCGATTGAGATATTACGATCGTGATTAATTTAACACAGACGCTCAGAAATTCCGATGCTCGATGACACGACGAAGAATTTGAACGGCTTGGTCGCATTTGCGAAATACCGGAATACCTCCTGCTAACAATGCATCAGCCATGGGATCGTATAGTTTCCCACTATCTATTGCAACCACAAAGGGTTTGGTAGATTGTTGTGCTAGCTGAATCATCCGAGGTACAAACGCTTCGGGTGCCATGAAATTTTCTTTGTGTGATCCATCTGTGCTTGGTGGCAGGGTTTGCATCATTGCAGTAAGAGGTACACAGGATACAACAACAGCATCCACCCCATTATCTTCTAAGAGTGCTTGGGTGCAGGCAGTATAAATCTCATCGCTTGCCATCGGTGTGATATCCAAGGGATTATGAACATCAACAATTTGATCAATCCGAGCAGCTTCAAACGCGCTGGCTAATTTTTTGGCGGTAAAGGAAGAAAACTCCGCAAGTTTTAGCTTACTGGAACCTTCGGACAAATTATCCGCCATCCCAACACATTCAAATCCTGCGTTGCTAATAAGTCCAACGCGATTACCAGCAAAGGTTTTTTGTTCCAACAGATGGAGGCTGGTGATTAATTGCTCAAATTCCTGGAAATTATAACTCATCAAAATTCCTGCATCCTTCATTATAGCATCGCAAACATCAAAACTACCAGCGATGGATGCGGTATGCCCGCTAGCTGCGGTTTTTCCTTCCTCCGAGCGACCGGATTTGTACAGAACAACCATACGACCACTCTGGATAATTTCTCGTGCTACATTGGCGAAGTGAATCCCATCTAAATCACCGAATCCTTCCACATAAACAGCAAATACTTTTATCTCCGGATCGTTTTTAAGGTAGCTGAGAAAATCGGTAACCGATAAATCAATCTGATTGCCGGTAGAAACAGAATAACGGGGTGCCAGTGAAGTAAGATTGCTTAGTCGGGTAATCATGAATGCGCCGGATTGCGAAAGATAAGCTATTCGACGCGTACCTTCTGTAATCATAGGGAGTTTGTATTCTGGAATAAATATGGTATTATACTTACCCGGATAGGAGTAGATCCCAAGACAATTTCCCCCATTAAATACAATCCCTCCATCTGGTTGGTTACGACTTGTTGCAATGGCATCTTTTAAACGCTGTTCTAGCACCTCACTCCCCTCTTTTTCTCCAACCCCACCCGCAATTAATATAACCGATTGAGCCTGATCATGATTAACCAAATCCTCTACAACCTCAGGGGTTTGATCTGCAGATACCGTGACCACAAACATATCCACTTTTTCAGGTAAAGCTTCCACACTGTCCACGCACCGGCATCCATCAATAGGATCGGAATTAGGTTTCACAATATAGATCCGATTGGGATCAAATCCAAAATCCACAAGATTCTTTAATATAATATGCCCCACATTCATCTTCTCGGATACGCCGATAATTCCTGCGCTTTTTGGTTCCAATAAGTGTTTGATTTTATGTATTGGTTTTTTTGCTTCCTTTGGTATACTTTTAGAAAACCGACAGAGCCCATCTAGGGGTGTCAGGTTCCCTTTATAGGTGACAAATGGATTGACTTCAAATTCTTCAATCACATAGGCTGCGTCTTGATTTACTGCGGAATACGTTGCAACGAAGCGTTGAATAGCTGCGATGGTATTGATAAGCTGGTGGGGTGGAATCCGTTCTTTCATCCCCCGTGCTTTTCCCGTTAGAATATCGTATGCGAGGGATCCTTCTAATTTAGCCTGAATCGCCTCAGGATCCATGGTATGAGCGGAAAAGATTACCGTGGCGGTACCCGGTTCCATTCGTTCATTCAAATATTCAACCATGGTCCCACCTGGGCCAAAGGTTACTACAGAACCAAATTCTCGACTTTGATTCATCCCAATCATCACTTCCGAACCCAACCCAAACTGTTCAAATGGAATTGCTTCACAAACCAAAATCCCCTGAATACTTTCCTTGATCTGCTGTTGAAGTATTTTTCGGTCGGATTCGCGGGTGATATCCAACTGAGCGAATGCATCTGGTAACAGTGCTGGGTTCTCTTGTACCCACGTAACAAAATGATGCGGCACGTCTTCGCGCATGGCTTGGATATGTTGCTTCACAAGAGCATCATCCGCCTCTATGATACGAATCCCTTTCACATCGGTTTTATGCAAAATGTACGGTGAGACAACCTTTAAAACAATTTTAGAACTCGAAAATCGAGAAAGTAAATCGGATGGTGGATTGGAGGGGATAAAAGCATAGGTGGGAGTGGGAATATCCAGCGCTTCCATGATTTGATACACTTCATGTTCAAATAAAAGAGTACGATTTTCGGATTCTGCATGTTTAAATAACGCAAGAATGTTTTCAGGCATAGTATTCATGGTGCTTCCTCATTTGAAGTGAAGATCAGAATTATTTAACGGGGGTGAAAATATCTTCTAACATTGCTTGATCCACTTTATCAGTCAGGCGCTGAAGCTTGGAAAAATCAACCTTAAATAAATGGGGTATCTCTTTCAAATAGGAGATAATTATTTTTTTATGACTCGAATCCAGAATTTCTTTCCAGAGGGTTATTTCCTCTTCCGTAGGCGGAACCGGCTTCCTCCGAATGGCAGGATAGAATAAGTCTTCCGGTTCAATATGAGCATTTAATGCGTGGATATAGAAGGTACTTGCATATTCTCCAAATTCAAGGGCACGATAATTGGTCTCTACCAATTTTCTACCTTTAGCTTCAAACAAGGTATTTACTGCTTCTCGAATTAGAGCATGATCCAATGTAATGAAGGGCAGGATTGCTCCAACAGTTACCATATTCCCCGCTTTAGGCGACCCAGCATACTTACCAAGGGCATACGAATCAAATACAATATGAGAGTGCTTTGTGATCTCCGAATAAATTTTTTCAAGTTGGGGATAGTTAGAAATGTTGATTTCCGGGTGAATGGAAGTTATCAAGCGTCCAGATTTGGAAAGATAAGGAACGAACCGTAAGGCTTCCATGGGTTCAATTCCTAACACATAATCAGCCTGTTCATTACCAATCATATCCGAATGAATGGGTTCATCACTAATCCGTACATGGGATTCCACCCCTCCTCCCCGCTGTGACATCCCATGAACTTCCGTTTGTTTAAAATTCAAACCCATCTTATGTGCCGTATCTACCAATACAAACGCGATGGATAAAATACCCTGACCGCCAACACCAGAAATAATAATGTCAAGTTTCATAAATTGATCGCTCCTTAACTTGCAGATTTCTTTTTCTTTACAGCCGTTTGGATACATTCCCGCACCAGAATGATTACTGAAACGCCTTTGTAATCCATTTCTTTCTTTATCAATTCCACATTCGCTTCATGAAGGGTACGTTTGGCTTCCACTTCATGAACATGAGTAGGATCCACACCAAGGGCTTTTACAATTTCTACAAGGCTTTTACCAGCAAGGATATTATCCTGCCCACCGGTCATAGCAACAGCTGAATTATCCAATAGTAAAAGGGTAATGGGAACATTTTTATATGTCGCATCCAATAACCCTGTCATTCCCGAATGACAAAAAGTCGATTCCCCAATAACCGCAAGCGAGGGGTGGACTCCTGCTTGTGCTGCACCAATTGCCATGGTTATACTGGCACCCATATCCACACACGAATGGATTGCACTATAGGGTGGATAATAGCCTAATGTATAACAACCAATATCACTGAAAACGCGAGCCGATTTTGTTTTCTCAAGGGCATCAGTAAGCGCCTGAAACGAATCAATATGTGGACACCCTTTGCACAATTGCGGAGGACGAGGGACCAGAACGGTGTCGTCTATTTTTGGTGGAACGAGCTTGGTTTTTTCAAATACATAGCGGATAATATCTGTATTCAACTCTCCTGTACGAGGAACCGTTTCCGTTAGTTTACCAAGTATCTTTTTTCCTGCAATAGTCTGTAGAACACGTAATTGCTTCTCGATAAAAGGATATCCTTCTTCTAAAATTAAAACATCCCCAACATGTTCGAAAAAGGATTGCAGAATTTGATCGGGTATGGGATAGGTGCTGATTTTTAATATGGATAGATCCAGGTGTTGCGTGGACAGATATTCCATGAGATAGTTGTATGCGATCCCTGAAACAATGATTCCATTACCCCCTTTTTCCCCTTCCAATTTTAATTGGTTGAATCGGGATGCTTTACTATGTTCAATCAGTTCCGCTTGGGTTTCGGTGAGTTGGGCATATTGCTTCCGTGCATTTCCAGGCAACAGGGTCCAATGACTAAAATCCACTGTTGCTTTGATTTTATTTTGGGGATCCATCTTACTTGTTTCCACTTGAGCGCGGCTATGGGCAAGTCGGGTGGTTAGCCGTATCAGTACAGGCAATTTAACTTGTTCGGAGTAAACAAATGCCTCCCGGGTCATTTCATAGGCTTCCTGTTGGTTTGAGGGTTCAAAACAAGGAATTAATGCGAATTCTGCATAATAACGCGAATCCTGTTCATTTTGAGACGAATGCATGCCCGGATCATCACATACAACTACCACCACCCCACCATCTACACCCGTAATGGAAGAATTCATAAATGGATCAGCAGCAACATTAAGCCCCACATGCTTCATTGACACCAATGCCCTGCCCCCTGCAAACGACATTCCCAATGCTTCTTCAAATGCCACTTTTTCATTTGCAGACCAGCTGGATTCAACCTGTCTGCCTTTTATTGTTGTTCGCTGAATATATTCCAAAATTTCCGTGGCTGGAGTACCAGGATAAGAATAGGCACCCCGTATTCCTGCATGGAGGGCTGCAAGACCTATCGCCTCATCACCCATTAAAATTTCTTTGTTCATATATCGCTCCTGGAAAAAATTGTAAACCAATCAAAGCACATCAAATAACATAAGCTGCTTTGAAAAGTCTGAATGACACCGCAGACGTACCGATTTGAGCATGTGTTATACCTCCGTATTACGCTGCTAGTAAGGTGTCAGTCTAGGTTGCTAAAGAATATCTGATTCAAGCGAAGTAAATACATTCCGAGAAAGGATGTCCCAAACCATTCTGAAGCAGCAATGGTTATGCAGGTTATATCGCTTCAATCCATGAAATGATCTCGTTGCTTGAAACCTTTTCAATCGGTTTTACCTGATATGCCTTTCTGAATTTTTTCTCATCCTGGTACGATGCAATTAATGAAATGCAGCGAACCCCGATTGCATCTGCTGCTTCTAAACCAGGGAGAGAATCTTCAATGATAATACTATCGTTAGGGGTACTTCCCATTTCGCTAATAGTCAGGATAAATATTTCAGGATTAGGTTTGCTATGTTTAACGTCGTCGCCAGTTATGATACAATCAAATATATCTTTTATGCCTGCTTGTTCCAAACTGAAATTTGCGACCTCACGGATGGAAGAAGTAGCGACAGCAAGCTGGTATCCTTTTTCTTTTAGCCGTTTGGCTGTTTCGATGGTTTGAGGAATTGGTTTTAGGGTATCGGGTAAGGATTCATGATAGAATTGTTCTTTGGATTTGATGAGGGCTTCAATGGATGGAAAATGGATGTTATGATCTTTTTCTACTTTTCTAAACGTAACATCGGATCGCATCCCAAACATTTCTTGAAATTCGTGAAGGGTATAATCTATCAGATAGGGTTCCAGCGTTTTCCGATACGCTTCATAGAACCCGTTCATTGTATCGACGAGCACGCCATCCATATCAAAAATGACGGATTGTATAGTTCCCATACGCTTGTTCCTGGTACAGCAAGTTTTAAGCCGTAACTGCACTGTACGACACTGTCAAATAAAGTAAGAAAAAAAACACGATTTTCCAAGCCAGTATTAATCATGGATGAATCTCAAAGTAATGCAAAAATATTTAAGACAACCTCAGAGGAAGAAAGG
>CAYPZJ010000164.1:0-10129 GCA_964414635.1 uncultured Spirochaetia bacterium | reverse complement strand
TGCCATTAGACTGATCCACCCAATATCCCCACTCCGCTTCGTAATGAATATATTCCCCTTGAGCAAAGCAGATATGTCCTAAGTCTCCTTGTTGATGCATCTGATGCCATGTATCAATAAATCCCCAATATCGGGTCTGTTCCATGAGCTGATACTTCTTACCAGTCTTCAACACCGCTTCGATTAACTGTTCGCACTCTTCTAAAGTAAAACAGACCGGAACTTCCGTACACACATGTTTGCCTGCGCTCATGGCTTCACAAGCAAGCGCCACCTGAGTTGTAGGGTCTGATGCGATAAAAAGAGCATCCACCTGGGCTTTGACAAGCATGGATTTGAAATCCGTAAATGCCTGGGCATGATCCAACTGCAAACTAGCTCGAGCGTTTTCAACAATGGGTGGGAATAAATCCATTAAACTGGTGATCTCACAATTTATGTGTTGTTTAAATAATCTCGCAATACTTATTCCACGCGGACCACAGCCCACAAGACCTAATTTTACCTTTTCCATTTTTTTACTCCCTTTGTCTTCTTTCTTTTCTGGTTCCTTAATGGTAAATCATCCTTGATTAATTAAGAATATAGCGATCATAGCCATACCAATAGCAATCATAGCATGAATACCTAACCGTTCTTTGAAAATTAGCCAACCTAAGACAGCAATAAGTCCTAGCTGTCCAACGGTGATTAAGGGCATGGCAACCGATGGTAATAGATATCGAAATAACTCAAAGGAAAAATACATACCTAAAAGGGAACTTAATCCTGCCCCAATCCCGGTCCAAATAACATGCCTGTTCCATTTGCGGGAACGTAGGAGCTGGATCACCCCAATGCAAATCCCCCCCACACTATACATGGCAAATAGATGAGAGAGCTGATAGCTGAGTAATTGTTGATAGCTCATTTCTGTGACTAAAACCATACTAAAGCCATTAGCAAGAAAAATTAAAAGCAAAAATAGAACCGAGCGTGTTTTGGTTTTGGGTTGATCGTTTTTAATATTTGTTTTAACTTTGGCTTTGGATTGCTCCCAAGAAAAAAGTAGAATAATTAGGGGAATACAAACAATACCAACAATTTGCCATGCATTAAGGGGATCCAGGTGGTAAGCTACCCCTACAAGTAAAGGTATGACCACAGCCAAATTCAGTATGGTAAAAGATAAACCCAGATTGACATTGCGCAAGGTATGCAACATAAGAACCACGGCTATCGCCTGACAGATACCGCATCCAATGCCTAATCCGTATACTACATAAAAAGAAGACGCCTGATAATCATCATGTAAATATGGTGATCCCAGATGCAATACTCCTAAACCAAGGGCAGCCGTGAGAAAAAGAAAAAAAGCAATACCTAAAGAATCCGCGTTAAACCGATTTCCCAGCTTATAAAATAAGCCCAGCATACTGAAACACACAATAGCGCAGGATGCAATCAACCAACTAATCATAACCCAAAATATAATAATAATACTGTTGTAGTTTTCAACACCTTTTTATAATTATGTAGCACTATCTAATGCAACCTCTCAATTGAATAAGGGTAATCACGGGAGTCTGTTGATCTTCAACATTTCGGTAGGGTGCGACCCTCGCTGTCACCCATGGGAAGAAGTCAGGTACAAGGAATATGCTGAACTTTATCATTATTGGTAGGGTGCAACCCTCGCGGTCACCCATTCTATATAGTTAAGGGACCGGAAGGTTGAATGGTCAGGGGGGATGGATTTTTGTAGCGTGCGGGAGTGCATAGGGAGGGAATCGGTGGGAAGGAGTTTTCTAGGAGTTATCAAGGCAAATCTAAATCCATACTGAGGGACTATCGGCGCTATATGGAATGCTTGAAGCGGCTTTTAGAAAACGCGTAACATCAGTTAAGCTATTGAAAAATGAAATGTAAGTCTTATATTTAGTTATAGACTTCTATAAGAAGGAGTGATGAGAGCCTCTATGAAAAAACCAGTACCGTGAAATTAAGGCTGCGATCAAATTCCACAAATTCTTTCGGGCTAGCATACATAAGCCTCCGTTCGTAAGTCATACAATAGCCACTTCAAATTTGACCTCGTCTCTTCTTCTGATCTATTCTCAACCAATCCTTCTATGAGCCAGGTTCGGATCATCCGCTCACAAACCGCAAAGAAATATTGCTCCCATTTCACGCGGTGGGTAAACGCCGATTTAAACCGAAGCAAATGGATTAGCAAATAGTAACAAAACGCATAGTGAATCTGGCTGTGAATCTTGCTCTTATCTGTTTGAATCAATATCTTCTGCACATTCAGAATATGTTTGAGACTACGGAAAAATAATTCTACTTCCCAGCGTAGCCGATAGAGCCCTTGAATCTCTTCGACAGAAAAATCATCCCCCTTTCGGGTTTATTATTCTTGAAGTTGGGTGGGTTATTGCGAAAAAATAAGTGGGAGCCTGCATTAAACGACAACCCACCTTTTCTATTTTTTGGATGAATTCGTTAGAGTAATTCCCCATGAATGACTTCTACCGAGTAACTTGATCACACCTTGCCCTATTCGGAAAAACAATAAAATCTGTACAAAATTCGCATCTCCCAAACCTGAATTCATTTGATAATTGGGACACCTTTATTTATACTTACAAATGCACCGGAACCAAGAGGGTGGGGGAATGATATCAAAAATTCCGCATTCGAATAAACAAGTAAACTTCGGTAGGATTTGATTATCACAAATTGGGGGACGGAATGAGTACTTTTGTTATACTACTTGCCTTTGCATTGTATATCCTTTTTTATTTCACCTATGGAAAACGATTGGATTCCCGTCTGATTCAATCAGCAAAAGCACCCGCCCCACCCAGTCATCAACGATACGACGGGGTTGACTACGTTCCCACAAATAAATATGTGTTGTTTGGTCATCATTTTGCTTCCATTGCGGGTGCTGGTCCAATCGTGGGACCTGCAATCGCGATTGCATGGGGATGGCTACCGGGGTTGCTTTGGATATGGATTGGGAATATTTTTATCGGTGCGATCCATGATTATTTATCGTTAATGGCATCGGTACGATACGATGGGCGATCGGTGCAATTTATTTCACAGGACCTAATCAGCAAACGGGCTGGAAAGTCGTTCGGATGGTTTATTCTGTTTTTATGTATTCTTATTGTGGGAGCCTTTGGTAGTATCGTTGCTGTTCTTTTTGAACAAAACGGATCCCTCGCAACAACGTTTCTTTTTTTTATTGGATCCGCATTAATATTGGGATTTCTACTCTATCGTACTAAAATTCCATTTCTGGTCAGTTCACTAATAGGGATTGCGCTCCTAATTGGTAGTTTTTGGTTGGGAAGCATAACGTCCATCCATTTAAGCCAGGACTATTGGTTTCCGATTATCCTGGTTTATATTGTTATTGCTGCATCACTACCAGTAAGTGTTCTGTTGCAACCTCGGGATTACTTAAACTCGTATCTATTGTATTTTGGATTGGTAATCGGCTTGATAGCGGCTATCATCAGTTTTCAGGGATTCGATGCCGTTCCAGCCTTTACCTCATTTTCGGCACCCATTATTGGAAACCAACCAACACCCATTTGGCCTGCCATCCCGTTAATTATTGCCTGTGGCGCTTTATCCGGGTTTCATTCGTTGGTTTCTTCTGGAACCAGTTCCAAACAACTAAAAACCGAAAAGGATGGGTTGTTTATTGGATATGGGAGTATGCTAACCGAAGGGTTTTTAGCCACCCTTGTGATAGTTGCTATCGCTGGATTTGGTGTTGGTTTTTTAGACTTGGATCCAATTCAACGTTTTACAAAATCTTTTGGAGTTATGGTGAATTCTGCGCTCCCCCTATTTACGCGAGATTTTATTGCTCTTTTTGCAGGCATTTGGATCTCTGCTTTTGCATTAACTACGTTGGATACGACGAATCGGTTGGGACGATATATTGTTTCAGAGCTGGCACTTCCCTTAAAAGATAAATATCGGAACGTATATCAAGGACTTTCAAATAAATGGGTGGGATCACTTGTTGTAGCGGGATTGGGTATCTTATTAGCTTGGACAGGTAGTTATACTGTATTGTGGCCTGCTTTTTCTGGTGCCAATCAACTGATTGCATCGGTGGTTATGATTACCTTAGCGGTGTGGGTAAAAAAGCGATTGAATGAAAGATACACTTATTTGGTATTGATTCCCGCGGGCTTATTGTGGATTACCGTTACGGCTTCGCTAATATGGTATGAAATCACGATTATTCCCACTCATTTTCTTCCTGACAGTGATAGCAAAGCAATGATCACCGGGATTCTCGTAGGGGTTATGACCCTCATAATGCTCATAATTAATTTCATTATCATGGTAGCTTTTTTCCGAAACTTCAATAAACCATACACTGGAAATCGTACATCTCATGATATGCCTCCCAATCCCAACATATGAGAGGGATCGAATCATGTCTATATGGAAGCGTATCATAAAAACGATAAGTCAAATCCAGCGAAATAAGACTACCGATAAGCTACGGGAAGAATTACTTGCTCAGGAGATGGTATTTACCATGCTTGTACTTGGTAATGTGGCAGGGATTGCACTGCCTTCTAATCTTGTTTCCCTTTCACTTCTTCCCTTGATGGAAGATGAATTAATAGCATTGTTTGCACGGCTTGCGACGATGGAAGGCTCCTGTGCGGATGCTGGTGTTTTATTTGATTAAATAGAGGGTTTAAGAAATGCTCATCGCTTTTTTTGGAAAGGGAGGGGTTGGCAAAACAACCTTGGCAATTAGTCTGGCACGGGCGTATGCGCAAGCAGGAAATTCCTGTTTAGTTATCTCGCTGGATCCTGCTCACAATTTGTCCCACGCATTTTCCGTTCCCCATTATCCATCGCTTCGAACCCCATCACCAAACCTAAGCATTCTTGAAATAGATGCAGCACATTGGCAAAAATGGATTATCCAACACAGTCAAGTCCGTATGCGGGACACCTTTCGTCACTTGGATAGCTTTAATTTAGATTCGATGTTATCCATATTGGAGTATGCTCCAGGCATGGAGGAACAGGCGTTAGTTTATGGACTGGGTAGGGAATTGAATCAGCATAAGGATATGTATCGATATATCTTTTTAGATCTACCTCCAACGGGATTGGCATTCCGAGTTCTTTCCACACCAGACAAGATTGTTCAGTGGGCGAATCAGTTGCAGAAAATCCGTCATTCCATTTTGAAAAAACGAAATCAAATACACCATCTCAATCCCGATGCAACGATTTTACCACCCCATGATCAAATAGAGGACGATCCCGTTTGGCAAGAATTAGAACATACTTCCAAAGAAATGGGATTGTTGCATCGTTGGTTACACAAGGATACACGATCTATCGTGGTGTTTCAACCAACCCAACTGGTTATGGAGGAAGCCTTTGATATTTTAACACAACTGAACCAACATACCATGAAAATAGATTGCATCATTGAAAATCGGTACGATGCAGTTCCTTCAAACAAAACCGATCATCATGAATTCAAACGGAGCATGCAGCTGCAAGAAATCCCTCTTTACCATATCCCAGTGCTAGACTTAGAGCATCGGGTATTTATCCCAAAAGAACCGATCCAGTTACTTTATGAACGGTTCCAGGAAGAGCGTTAAAATGGAATATCTGATTATCCCATTGGTGGTTTTAGCTGTCGCTACCGCATTCACCTTTTATTATGGTAGAAAAAAAAACCAATGGATCGCTACACAAACAGCTTCCATTCTAGAAGATCGGTTACAACCTTACCATACACGTTATATCGATATTGGAGGCTCCATCGGATATCATTTCACATACAAGCGTCATAATCCATTTAAAGAAGTACGAGGAACCATTACCCTCTTAGCACGGCAATCCTTATTCTATTTTCCTATTTCTCGTTTGATTCTCAAGCAAGATCGGTTGTATTTAACCTTTTATACAAAAGAAAATGTGCTTGGAGAAGGACATCTATTGGAATATACGTATTATTCTCATATGAAAGATGAAATTACAAATCGGGATATGCTGCAATACGAGGAAGTAAAAATTGGAACAATGAAGTACGTGCTGCTGTGGGAGTATACGGCACTCTATATTATTCTAAAAGAACTGTTGACCGAGCTCCAAAGATATTCACACTGGTTTCATTTGTGCTGTTACGGACCGAACCAGTCTGTCTATTTGTATTGTAAACCTGATCTGAAAAAGTTATCCGCTTTTATTAATGTTATTTGCAATGCATCGGTTTCGTTCTTATCCTCCAGAATATCGGAGGACAATTCGTGCTAACAACTATAATGCAAGCGAAAGACCAATTCCAGTAAATGATTGGTATGTTTGATATCGTTTGGCTAAATCATCCAAGGTAATCGGATCCAATCCCTCTACGCTAAATCCTTGAACATAATATGATGCTACGATTGTAGCATAACACATAGCGTGTTTGAATGTATCAAAAGAATGATTTCCCACATGATCCAAATAACTGATTAATCCTCCCGCAAAACTATCCCCCGCTCCTGTCGGATCCACTACTTCTTCCACGGGGTATGCAGGTACTACAAAGTATTCATCTTTACCAATCAACGCCACACCATATTCACCCTTTTTAACAACAACATAAGTGGGCCCCTTATCTAGAATTTCCCGAGCAGCGGGGATAAGCATCGCTTTTCCGGTTAAATCACGAATTTCCTGCTCATTCAGAACCATTACATCCACCTGACCCATAACCTGTATGAGTTTATCTCGTTTGCTGTGAATCCAAAAATTCATGGTATCAAGAAATGTCAGCCCTTCTACTTTAGTTTTAGCTAATACATCCAATTGTAAATCAGGATCAATGTTTGCCAGGAACAGGTAAGCACTGTTTTGGTAAGCATTGGGAATTTTGGGTTGAAACTGTTCCAGTACATTCAGGTGTGTTTCGTGTGTGATTGCCTCATTCATATTTTCTGCTTTGTATTCACCAACCCAATAAAAAGATTTACCGCCGTCAATCACTTCCAGTCCTTGAATATCCACGTTTTTACGTTTAAAGAAATCGTATCCTGTTTGGGGGAAATCGTCCCCAACTACTCCAACCAAGTTGACTTTCGTCAGTTTACTTGCTGCATTGCTAAAGTGAAGCGCACTTCCACCTAATACACGTTCCATAGTGCCTTTTGGAGCAGTGATCGTGTCCGTTGCCACGGTACCAACTACCGTAATACTCATGAATCCCTCGCTTTCTCTTTCAATTCAGTAACCGTTCTACTGAAGAAAGCGAGGTCTCCCCCGCCTTCCATATTAAGATTTTAGATTGTATGTTGATTAATAATCTAGTACCTTGGGACAACTAAAATTGTTCTACACTTCGACTACGCTCAGTGTGCGTTCCTGGACTAATTACTCTCATCATTTTAAGTGTCCATGGTAATCTGGGGCAATCGCAAGGGGAGTGTTGAAAAAATCAAAAATTATTCGATCTTTGTAGGGGCGACTCTCGCGGTCGCCCTTTAGAAGAAGATATTGGGAAGGGTAGGCGTAAGACCTGCCCCTGCATTTGCGTTTTTCAACACCCCCCAAGAATTGCCCCTACTGAAAACATTTGTAGGGGTAAGGCTTGCTCCTACCCAAAATTGAATTTATACCCAACTTGGTATTAGCTCTTTTTATTTTTCTAACAGCCTTCTGGATTTGTTTCTAAAGCATCCCATTCTGCTTCTTCTTCCTGATAAAGAGGATCATCCTCATCTACCTCCTGATATTCTTCGAGCATCTTGGTAATCATTTCCCACAGGCTCGTTTCGCTCGTTTTATAGATAATTTCTTCTTCAGGAACATAGGGTTCTTCAACCTCTTCCTCTGGTACAACAAAAATTCCAGCAGGGATGGAAGAATCAAAAGAGTCTGTATTTTTTGGGGCTTCCGTAAGTGGTTCTGATTCTATAGCCGCCACACGAACGTGTTGGTCCTCACGTTGAAATATGGAACGATGACCCGAATCATCAGATGGTTCGGTCGCACGACCTACGGATTCTTCTGAATTGGAATCGCGAGGGGAAGCCGGCTCATCAGGGCGAACCGGTCCTCGATAGCCTGGTTCCTGATAATTACGACCACGGATCAGATTAAATCCAAGCAGACTCTTCGCCATTTGCTGAAGGGATTGGATTTGTTCAGCTGTCATTTCTATGGATATTCCCATTTCTTTCCCTTCAGTGTAAATTTCGTAGTTAGAAAGAAACATGGAAAGTATTCCTGTCATCGGATTATCAGCACTCGTGTTGGTCTGGCTTTCAATGAGATCCTTAAGCATATTTGCAAGTTCTGTTGCTTTTGCTTCCGTTTTACAAAGTGCACTGAGGGTATGTAAATACCGATCGTTATTCATACTATAGCTATACAATATCAAATCAATCGCTGCCAACGGGGCTAGATCAGGAGAAGTACGCGTTAATCCACGGAGTAGATCCCATGGTTCTAAACTCATCCAAAATAAATTCGACCGATTTGCTGTCATTTGGATATAATCAGCAAAACGAATGTTGCTTAATAATGTTTCTTGCTCATTATCCAAGACTAGATCAATTCCCTCGTGGAGCTTATCTGGTGTCGAAAAAATAATCAGATTTTCCCCCATAAATGCCATGCTGGGAGCCCGATTAAATTCCTGACTTAAAAGACAGGTGACATTTCGATAAGGTTGGGTTTCAAACTGATTTGGGAACTTCTCGATCAAATAGGATTGGATTAATTCTGGTTGAAAAGAACCAGTTGCATAAATCAGAATACTGGGTAGTCCGGAAGTAACTTGGGAAACCATTGCAAATAATGTATCTATATCCCGTTCCAAATCAATATTCATATCGTCTAAACGTTCCTGAATTTCTCCCCATTGAGGGATGGATTCCAATTGTTCTATAGTATCAGGATGGGCTTCTAATAAATTTTTAAGGTTAAAACCCATAAAAATATATGGCCAATTTAGACCCGCGGTATCTCTATCTTGGGAAGGACGATCTGGTTGAGGGATTGGAAGGGTTCGGTTTGATACTCCTTCTTCACCATCTCTTCCATATCGATCCATCATATCTTGGTTGCTTCTTTCTGTAACGCGAGATGATTCAGCACGAAGTCGATCGGTATGAGAAAAGCGCCACATCCCAACATGCCGCTCACGAGCTGTACGTTCTAATCCCTGAAATTCATCATCAAAACGTACGGTGTCATCATTATTATAAGTTGCATATCCACGATCAATCAGGGATGCATTTAGTAAGAACCATCCATCAGCATAATAGACTAAAGCAGGAATGGTTCCATCCTCATCTACCTGATCCTCGTCGGCTAGAATATAAACCGTCTGACCCAAGGTGAATCGTTGGGTTTCTTTTTTCGCCTCGACTTGGATCGCTTCATCGGGTAAAGCGCATCCTTGAAGACGAATTATTTCAGGTGTTCCATTCATGGTCACATGAAGATGTATTGCATCAATCACTTCATTAACTGTAGCAGGAATAGCAGTACGTAAGATTTGTTCCCGCTGGTTGGGAGTAATTTGTGAAAATACGTCAGATACAAGTATGGTAAACAACAGCATGATTGCCAAACTAGTTATGAACCTTCGCATGGATTCCTCCAGAGTAGACCTATTCTAATTTTTAGGTACATCAATTTGTATTGGAAGTATGTCCTCAAGACACACCGCGTTCATCTGAAAGATAAAGAAAAATAGGGTGGTTGTCAATTAGAATAGTCAGGGGGATGAATCTCAAAGTAATGCAAAATATTTAAGACAACCTCAGAGGGAGGAAGGGTCTTTGCGAGAAGCGAAGCGCCGAAGCAATCTTTTTTAAACAGAGATTGTTTCACGTTGTTCGCAATGACTTTGTACTTGTTTCATCAGTATGAGATTCATCCTAGTCAGGGGGTCCTAGTCGATTGGTTTCATCTTTTATTAAACTTTATTATCTTAACGTCACTATCGCAACGCTCCACATACCTAATGTGAAGCGAAATCAAACCGTTTCCCCTAGCAAATCAAAATCAATGGAGGATGCAAATCCCATGACACAAAAACATCTTATTTCTATTGATGATCTCACAACCGATGATGTAATGGAAC
>CAYPZJ010000163.1:0-10174 GCA_964414635.1 uncultured Spirochaetia bacterium | reverse complement strand
CCTATGTTATACAACGCCAGTTCTTGCACAGGAAGAAGATTCACCTTCGGATACGACTTTAGTATCGCTGGAGGGTCAAATACTGGATGGGAACCTTATACCTGTTTCCAAAATCTCGATTATAGTACAGCATGACAACACCCCGCTCATGACCCTGGTTACAGACGAGCAGGGACGATTCAACCTAGAAAATATGGCAGTGGGAATATATGTGCTAATCGTTGACTATGAAGGTACTGCACGAACGCACGTACTCAATGTTTTGGCAGAAATCCACATAACCGAAAATCTAGAAGGAAGGCTGCTACAATTTGTGCTGGGAGATACTGATGATCCCATCAAACCCAGTTTAGCTGAATCCAAACCTGATAAACCTAAGCCAAAATCCAATCAGCGACCCGAACCAGATGAAGATGAGACCGAAGTCTATGTTATCACAGGTACTCAATCGTTACATCGGGTGGAAGATGTACCAGTTCGCACAGAAGTGATGGATCGAGTTCAGATTGAAAGCATTGGAGCTAAAAATTTGGCAGAAGCATTGGATTTCACCACGGGATTGCGCGTGGAAAATAATTGTCAGAACTGCAACTTCACCCAGCTGCGCATGAATGGCTTGGATGGTCGATATTCACAAATTCTGCTGGATTCTATGCCTATTTTTTCTTCGATGATGGGTGTTTATGGATTGGAGCAAGTTCCCGAAGCCATGATTGAACGTCTGGAAATTGTAAAAGGTGGTGCGTCGGCGTTGTATAGCGGCAGTGCGGTAGGAGGTGTGGTTAATATCATCACTCGTATGCCTACTCAGAATCATTTCCAATTGGGTTATGAACACCGCTTTATCTCAGATATCCCTGGATTTTCCATTAGCACATCTATTTCACAGCTTGCACCAAGTAAAAGATTAGGAGCGTTGGTATTTGGTAATTTGAACTATCGGGACCCGTATGACCACAATGGGGATAGTTTTTCTGAAATAGGGCGGCTTCGGGGTGGTACAATCGGCACCAACTTATTCATATCGCCATTCAAAGATGCCCGTTTGAATCTGAGTTTTTTTAATAATCAAGAAAAACGGCGTGGAGGAAATGCATTCACGCTACAACCCCATGATGCTGACATAGCTGAGGCAGTAGATTCCTTGCAATATGGAGGAAATGTTTACTGGTCCCATCTGGTTAGTCCCCATTTTTTCTATAAAATATATGCAGGTACCGTTTTTGCTTATCGGGATACTTATTATGGTGCGGAGCAGGATCCTAATGCTTATGGTCATACTGAAAATCCAGTAGTGAATACGGGTTTTCATCTAGGATTTCCGTTTGAAGCAGGGGGAGTTCATACCATCATGTTAGGGGTGGATAATCTGTATGAGCAACTACAAGATGAAGCGATTTCCTATAACCGTGTTATTGACGATAAGTACAACAATTTGGGTTTCTTTATCCAGGAAGAATATATACCACTGGAGCAGTTTGCTATTTTGTTAGGGGTTCGATTTGATTTTCATAACAAAATAAACAGTGCCATTATTAGCCCTCGGGGATCAGTTCTCTGGAAAGTATCCGACGGTCTGAGTACTCGTACCACCGTTTCAACCGGATACAAAGCGCCGGTTATTTTCGATGAAGATCTACACATTACGCAAGTGGGAGGGGAGTCGATGATTATCATCAATCATCCCAATTTAAAAGAAGAAAAATCTTTAAGCATCAGTCACAGCTGGGATCAGGAGAGAGTATTGGGTGATTGGGGGTATCGTTGGGCGGTAAATGGATTTTTTACTACCATTTTTGGTGTCCATACATTAGAGGAACTAGGCAACGAACGTCATCAACGCATAAACAGCGGAGATGCCATGGTGTATGGCGGAGATGCTTCAGTGTCTTTCCTTTTTAAAGAACTGGTGCAGCTGGATGTGGGTGTGACATATCAAAATTCCCACCGTTCGGAACCTGACCCTGATTTTGGGTTACGCCATCTGTTGCGGTTACCCAATGTCTATGGCTTTCTAATGAGCCAGCTCAACCTGAAGCAATTTCAGCTAGTGATTAATGGAGTTTTTACCGGTACTATGGATGTACCTCATGAGGTGGAAGAAACCATAAAACATTCACCCAATTTCTTCGATTTGGATATCAGATTAGGTTACACGTTTGTATGGAAAAAAGAGGGGGAGGAGCAGATCTCGGAATGGAAGATCTATGCAGGAGTAAAAAACCTGTTTAATGCTTACCAAGATGACTTTGATACCGGTGTGGAACGCGATGCCGGATACATCTACGGACCAATCTATCCCCGCACATTCCATTTTGGTTCTCAAGTTCAATTCTAATTAACTGAATAGGGGGGGTTTTTGCCCCCCTTCAAAACTTTAAAACGGGACGATTTGACCATCGGAGTAAATACATTCATGCTTTTTACAGCCGTCTATATACTCCTAGCTATAATATTGCCTGCCGATGCACTACTGTTTCTCCAAGGAACGAGTACATTCTTTTTAAAGAGATAACGTAGGATGTTGCAGCATTGTAGCCGAATTTACTTTTAGCACGAATTCATTACCTTTCGGGTAGCTTGTTTGATTCATTGAAAGGGGGTCCGTATGCCCATCCAATTACCCGTACACTTTAAATGCATGCACTGCGGTGCCGAATCATCCTTATATATGTACGATCAACCCAAACAGATGGTACAATGCCCCAAATGCAATGAGAGGGAATTGGTTCGGTTTCCTGGGAAAACAGCAACCATTCAAATATGGAGTGGGTGGGTCAAACCGCTTTTTTTAACCCTCATAGCACTTCTAATCTTTTCTTCGGTGGTGGGAATCATTGTATATGAACAGGTAAAACGTATTGATGTCGATCAACTTACCGATCAGGCAATCAATCGGATTCGGATTGAGTTGCAAGCGGAATTGGAGCGGCTGCCTGCGTTTCTTGAAGAAAACGAAACCATTCCTAAAATTATCAATCAGGTAGAAACCCGTCTAACACAACGGGTGAAAACGCTACTTGCGGATGATCGCTTTATACAAGATATCGTACAGCATTTAAAAGCAGAAATTATGCGTGAAGTCGATTCAATGATGGGAGAACAGGGGGGACATTAAACGTAGAGATGATTAATCGTAGTGATATCATTCAAACGGAAATAGCAGGTGAAGGCTTTCCAATACTACCTTATGCATTATAGTAGAACATCAACTCAAAAACCCCCCACGTCAGTTTAATCTTTGAAACAGCATACTTTGAATAAGGTAGTGAAAACTGCATGCTCTGCCCAAAGATAACAGAAGGAGTCGTAAATTCGACATCTTCGGGGCTGATTTCCAGACCTTTGATGATCTTCCCCATAAGAATATTAGCAAACTCACCAATATATCCTTTCGCCATTTCTAGGAAATCATCGGATTCAGCATCTGCTGGTGTATCATAAGGAAGCTTATTAATAAAATTATAGATGGTATCTTTCGTTGTGATAACGACGAGAATCCCTTCCACATCACCCAAAACCGAGACGAATAATGCATACACATCCCCTTCTCCTGCTCCAAGCGATTCGTCAAACGATTCCATTTCAAGAGGTTCATTGGGCATGGCAAGCCCTAAGAAATTACGTAGCTCGATTTTCACGGTCTCATTAAATCCCTGATTCGTTAATTCCATCCGTTGTATCTCCCTAAATAAAAAAATTGCCCCTAAGCCATCGTGAAGAACGTTAGATCGGGGGGTGAGCCAAACACCTGTTTCGGCGTGCATTTCTATATTTTCCGATAAACCCTCCCAAATACCCGTAAGATACCCACTTATTTTTCGTACATGCGAAATGCCCCTACCTGGTCTATTCGTCTTGCATACTATCGTATTCTCCTGTCCGTTTTCTTGGAAGTATACTCACCCCCTTCCTTAAACAAAGTAGACGGTGGGCAAATCAAATAGACTTTAACGGAATAATCTTTAAATCCCCCGTTGCTAAATTGAACTCTACTTTAACAGGATGATCCTTCCCTACTTCTGCTACCATAAGCAATAAGCGTTCTTTTTTGATCGCTTCCTGAGTAGCTTTAATATTCATATTTCCTACATTGATAATATCCCCTTTGGTTCCAGGATCAAATACACGATTCCCCCCAACCATATGCGCGATAAGCCTGCCTTTCTTTCCCCCATGTTTGATAACTTCTTCTACCAATGCAGGAACAGCAGTATTCGCATATTTGGAAAGTGGTTCCCCTTCTTTACCTGGGTTTTCTGGGAAAAAAATATGAGCCATGCCTCCCACCTGAGCATTCTTATCATAAAGAATGAATGCCACACAACTACCCAAAACCGTTTTTAGAATATTCGGTGGCTTTGCCACATTCATTTCACCAATTTTGACATTAATGATTTGAGCTCGTTCCACAATCTATTTTCCTCGAATCCAAAAATCATAACAGAAGTAAAAACCATCCATCGCTCTTTGATATTCTATCCTACTATCTAGTTATAATAAAATAATGGGTTGTAAGCAACCTGGAAAGGGGTGAATCCCGTTATTCAAATGATGATGGGTTTGCATTCCTTTTTTTAACAATTTCTTAACAAACTCTTAACAATAGTTTTACCTCGACTTCATATTATAGCAGTGCCTCTTGATTTCATGTTTTAGGATGTGCTATGAAGTACTGGATACTCTTATTAACTGCGTTAGCTCTATTCACGCTGCTACACTGTGAAGAGCATGTGAAGAAGGATCTACTTACGTTGGATCTGGATGAGAAAAGGGAGTTGGCGAAAAAGGATAAAGAACCGCCCACAATCGAGATTCAGGCACCCAAAGATCAGGAAATATTTTATAAACCCTTTCTAAAAATAAAAGCCACCGTAACGGATGATACGTATCCCCATGTGGTTATCATGCAGCTGGATGATACCGAACCCCGAATCATACCGAGGGATGCCCAACGAAATACGTATGAAAAGGTCTCATACAAGTTTGCTAATCTAACAAGCGGTAAACATACTCTCACACTTTCCGTGATAGATCCTGCGGATAATGTTGCATCACAAACCGTACATTTTACTATAGATACAGAAGCAGCCATGACATTTACCCGCATTTGGGGACCCTATATCTACTTATACGGTGTAGGAGGGATTTTCTTTATCATAGGAATGATAATTATCATTCGTAGCAAATCTCTCAATTTGAAGTTAAAATATTACCGGCGATGGTTTTACATTTTATTGTTCGGATTAGCCTGGTATATGCTTATACATGGATCAATTACGGTGGCTGCTATTTGGGCATAAATTCAAACTTTTATACAAAAAAGTTTTGATACCTTGTATTTTTTCAGTTTTTTATCTTTTCAAGAGTAGAAAAAGGATAGGATATGGAACCTACTATGAAGCAAAGTCTGGTAGAGAAAGCGAATGATATCGGATTTCTCACCACGCAAGCCCAGGTGGGCGAACCCATCGATATTATCATTATTATTGCCTATTTCTTCATCATCATGGCATTTGGAGCCCTGATGTCCAGGGGGAGTCGAGGAACGAAGGATTTCTTCTTTGGTGGGCAGCGATTCGCCTGGTGGGTCATCGCTATGAGTATTGTTGCATCGGGGGTGGGATCCTATAGCTTTGTGAAATATTCCTCTATGGGATATATGTATGGGCTTTCCTCTACCATGACCTACCTTAATGATTGGTTTTTTGTTCCCTTCTTTATGTTTGGTTGGCTACCCATTATTTATTTTAGTCGGGTTCAATCCATCCCGGAGTATTTTGAGCGCCGATTCAATGGATATGTTCGGTTTGGTGCCGTTGTTATTATGCTGCTCTATATGCTCGGGTATATCGGAATAAACCTCTACACGCTTGGAGTGGCGATGTATCGAATTATGGGTGTAGATGTTATGACCGCTGTAATCATCATCGCAATCATAACGGGTGCCTATGTTACTTTCGGTGGACAGACCGCTGTTATTTTCACAGACTTATTGCAGGGGTTTATATTAATATTCGCGGGGATTTTGTTGTTTGCGCTTGGATTGCATTATATAGGGGGGATATCCGAACTCTGGTATAAACTCTTTCCGATGGATGCCCGTCTCCCCCTTTCCCACCCAATTGATCCTGCGGAGTTTCCTGCAATCGGCATATTCTGGCAGGATGGTGTAGCAGGATCCATCGCTTTTCTATTTATGAATCAGGGATTGATTATGCGTTTTCTCGCAACAAAAAGCGTAAAAGAGGGGCGCAAAGCATTATTAATTAATACCCTGTTCTTTTTGCCGATTTCCACTATTGTGGTATGTAATGCAGGTTGGATTGGGAAAATCCTTGTTGGAAATGCTATTGAAGTAAATGGGGCGGTTTTAGGTCCTGGTGTGGATCCCAATGATATCTTTGTGTTAGTTACCGCATTGGTGAGTCAACCGGGTGTATTTGGATTTATTATGGCAGCTTTGACCGCCGCATTGATGTCCACCGTAGATACCCTGATCAATGCAACCAGCGCTGTATTTATCAACGACGTATATCGTCCATACTGGGTAAAAGGAAAAGACGATAAACATTATCTTATGGTTGCTCGGGTTGTTTCCATTGTTGCGGTTGTAATCGGCGTTTTACTCGTTCCTTTGTTTATGGGATTTGCTACCATTTATGAAGCCCATGGAACATTTCTTGCTACAGTAACTCCACCCCTTGTTGTCGCAATTTTTCTCGGAGCTTTTTGGAAGGGGTACACCAATGCAGGAGCGTTAGCTACCTTCATTGGAGGAGTAGTGATGATCATTTTGGGGAATATCTTCCCCGAAACCTTGTTGGGTATATTCTCGCATGGTATTGATGTATCGGGTGGATCCAAATTTATTGGGGCGCTATATAATTTACTTGTATGCGCATTCTTTGGCGTTGCGGTTTCTGCATTTACCAAACCCAAAACGGATAAAGAAATGTTGGGATTATGTGTTTGGAGTATTGAATCTGCTAAAGAAATGTATAAGGGTGGAAAACCCAACGAAACCATGGGAAAGAAAGTATTGGCAGAATGGCGGATCAACGATGATGAGGAAACCGATGTAGAAAAAACCGTCGTTCATCTTTCTAATAAAGATATGCAAGCGATGGATATCTATGAAGGCGATGTTATATATTTAGAAGATCATCGCAGATGGTTAGGCGGGTTAATCTCTGCACATAGCAAAGTGGGAGCACCCCATGATGAGAGCGGAATTGTATATATTCCCAAGTCGTTGAAAGAATATGCCAACTTCAAATCCAAACGAAGACTCCGCCTGGAGAAAATTATCTAATTGTAACATGAGGGTATGCTTCAACTAGTGATATTCACATATCATGGTGACAAAGTGAAGCAATCCCTTTTGCTATTATTGAGATCAATACGCCGCTATGTCCAGTGTGACGATGAGTTTTGTGTATACTTCTTCTTGAGAAATCCTTTCCTTAAATCCATTGAAATTTTTTCTCGTTTGCTTGTTCCTAAATGGCTGTGTGTAATAAATAATTTTTTCTCGATAATGACTCGATATGTGTACCCAATTCTCTTAAATGATCTAAAAACTGGATAAACCACTACTAATATACTTGAAAGGTAATTGGTCACAAATAGAAATCTTCTTTCCGATGATTGGACAGCCTGTTTAACACTCGGCGAAAAAACCTTTGAATTTGAGTTTAATTTCCATTTGTGATCAAGTACCTTAAAAAATGTCAAACCACTTTCAAGTGGGTATATATAAGATCGTAAGAAAATCAGATGATTTTTTTATCCTCCATTTTTTCTTCTGCTATCCGCAACACTTTTCTGATAGGCATTATCATAACAGGGAAGCAAGCAAAAGAAAGAGTTGCTAATCATGGCATAGTACTTGCTACACTAATTAAGGTTTATATTTTTTATGTTTTTAAAGGTTTAGGGGTTACATGAATCACGAGCTGCCCAGCATAGGGGAGATGAATCCTTCTATAGATGCTCATTTCCAACCGTTTGAATCACGCACTTTTCTAGAAGAAAACCCAAATCCCATTTTATTTTTAGATAAGAAAGGGAACATTGAATGGGCAAATGAAGCAGCGTGCATTCTATTTCAATTAAATCAGGATTCGAATCATGCAATCTCCCTGTTTACATTGAAGATGTATGATAGCAACAACGAGCTCATGTCCGCAGACCACCATCCATTCACTAAACTACTTCATAGTTCAAAAAAGCAATTCCACACTACGGGATATGTAAAAGATGCGAATGGTAATTTGCATTATTTTGTGATTCAATTATGGAAATCCACGAAGGAAGAAAACCTGTGTGGGGTTTCTATGCAATTAATCGAACATACATCGGATAAGCAGTTACAGGATACGATTACACGGCAAAATCTAGAATTAAATATGAGTGTAGAAGAATTGCGCACCGCGCTTGAAGAGTTGGAAATCACGAATGAAGAATTGCATTATGCAAATGATGAGGTACGGGGTGCACAAACAGAATTATCTGATCTGAATGAAGAACTGTTGGGAAAACAAAAAGAGATGCAGATGATTTTGGATATTGTACCGGTGCTGATTTATTACAAAGATCGTAATGGCAAATTGGTCCGCGTTAACAAAGCGATGTCAAAACTACTGGGACGACCAGAGCAAGATTGTTTACAACACGAATTTCGAGAGTTGGTGTCCAATGCGTTATCCCGATTAGATAAACTGGATGCCGAAGTGCTGGTAAGCCGTGAAAAAAAAGTGCTCCGCAATCTTCAAATACGGGATGAACAGCAGAATACGCACGTTTTAGATATTACAAGTATGCCATACACAGGAAATTGGGATCACATTAAAGGTGTAATTGGATTTGGGATTGATATTACGGAACGAAAAATGGCTGAAATACGAATTCGACACTTGAATGTTATCCTAACTGCTATCCGAAATGTGAATCAGCTAATCAATCGGGTACATGATGCTCAACCGCTAATCAGCCGTATTGCAAAACAATTGGTTCTTATTCGTGGATACACGAATGTTTGGATTGCTTTAATTGATGAACAGGAAATACTGGAAGGATTTACCTATGCCCATCAGGATACGGAGGTAGAAAAGCACTATGCAAAACAAGCGATCCAACAATTGCCCCGATGTGGTATTGTAACCCTCCAGCAGCAGGAACTGATCGTGAGGAAGAACGCCCGATGTGAAGGATGTCCTTTGCTTGACGGGAAGCATGATCACGGTATTGTAATCCGGTTGGAACATGGGGATCACATTTGGGGAGTACTGGGAATCTTTCTCCCCGAACATATGCTGCTCAATCCAGAAGAAAAGCGAATGATTCAAGAGATGGCAAGCGATATTTCCTATGCTCTTCATAACATCGCGATGCAAAAACAATTGTATAAATCAGAAGAAAAGTTTTCCAAAGCATTTTATGCTGGTCCCAATCCAAAACTGATTATTAGTCTTCCGACCGGAAAAGTATTAGATGTCAATGACAACTATTTGAAATTCAGTGGGTGCCAACGCCTCGAAGTCTACAATAAACCCATAAAAAAACTGGGACTCTTTGCATATCACGAAGCTCTTGATCAATTGTATATTATGCTTCAACAGCATGAGCGGGTTTGTCAAATGGAGATTCAGTTGTTACGGAAGGATAAAACCCGTGTTGAATGTGAAATTTCGGGTGCAATCATTGAATTGAATACTGATTTTGCCCTTCTTTTAGAAATAAACGATATTTCCGCCCGAAAACAGGCAGAACTAGCCGTCGCTGCATCCGAAGCCCATTATCGCACTTTATTTGAATCGGCACCCGCTGGATTGGCGATATGTAGACTAAACGGGGAAATTATCAATTGTAATGATGCCTTACTACAGATGAATCATGTTTCGAAACCTATGAATAGAAAAGAAGTATTTGATCGACTTTCGGATCTCGTAATTCGGAACCACGAGATGCATAAACGATTTACACCAAATACAAACCGGTTTACAATGGAACGCTGGATTCAACGCTTGGATGGGACTCATTATTTCGGACGCCTATCGGTTTCGTCTATTAATCTTCATCATGAAGCCTATATGTTGGTAATTGCACAAGATGTGACTCAAAAACGGATTTCGGAACGTCGCTTGCGTACGTCTCTCCGAGAAAAAGAAGC